>DIEW01000061.1 GCA_002418825.1 Syntrophaceae bacterium UBA5764
GGAGAGTAGGTGCCGCCGGATTTAATACATAAAAGCCCCTTCAGGAAACTAGAGGGGCTTTTTTAATGACAAAAAATTTTACCGACAAACACCTAATTATTAATGTCCTTACATTTTTTTCTTGGTATAGCGTTGAAAAAATGTTATGGAGCGCAAAATTATTAGTAATAGTTAGATTAAATATAGTAAATAAGACAAAAAGCATTTGAATTATTTTTTGTAAAACATAAAGAATAAAAATAATGCAAGGAAGGAATTTACTATGAGAGAAGTAGTGATTGTAAGCGGCGCCAGGACAGCCATCGGTGATTATATGGGCTCTCTATCGAGTCTGAAACCAGTGCAATTAGGCGTGATCGCCCTCAACGGTGCAATTGCTAAAGCGGGAATTGAGAAAAAATTGATCCAGGAAGTCGTATGCGGGCATGTGAATCAGGCTGGTGCCCCAGGAAACACTGCCCGGCATATCGCGATGAGCGCGGAACTACCCGTGGAATCTTTCGCCTTTACGGTGCATCAACAGTGTGCTTCTTCTATGCGCGGCGCGGAATTGCTTTCCCAGGAAATTATGCTGGGAAAGATAGATATCGGCGTTGTCGTGGGTGTGGAAAGCATGAGCAATGCTCCTTATTTGTTGTTTGGGGCACGTAAAGGGTATCGCTTGGGGGATGCAGAGCAGATTCAGGACAGCCTGATGATTGGCGGCTTGGTGGATGCTCTTCTGGGCTATCATATGGGTATTACAGCCGACAACATCGCCGACCACTACAAAATTTCTCGCCAGGAACAGGATGAGTGGGCGCTGATGAGTCATCAGAGAGCCTTTGAAGCAATTAAAAAGGGATGGTTCAAGGATGAAATAGTTCCTGTGGAAATCAAAACCAAGAAGGGGCCGGCCATGTTCGACACTGACGAACATCCGAAACCTGATACCTCGCTGGAAAAACTAGCTCAACTCAAACCGGTGTTCAAAAAAGACGGCACGATTACAGCCGGAAATGCCTCTGGATTAAATGATGCCGGATCGGCTATGGTTATCATGGCTGCGAAAACAGCCGCAAAATTGGGCGTCAAACCTCTCGCCAAGGTTATTGCTTCTGCTCCAGGTTCAGTCGAACCACGCATAATGGGAATGGGTGTTGTTCCGGCAGTACGTAACGCCTTGAAGTTTGCACGAATGAAACTCGAGGATATCGATTATTTTGAACTCAACGAAGCCTTTGCTGCTCAAGTCATTGGTTGTAACCGTGAATTGAAAATCGGTCTCGATAGGATTAATGGTGTGGGTTCCGGGATCAGCCTTGGTCACCCTGTTGGTGCAACCGGTGCAAGACTGATTATTACCATGATTAATGAACTCAAACGTCGGGGCAAGAAGTACGGTTGTGCGGCTTTGTGCGCCAGCGGTGGGCCAGCTCATGCGTTTATTGTTGAATCCATCTAAAAAATTAGAACAAAACAAGGATAGTGTAAAGAAAAATTTCTGTGTTCAAGAAACACGGAGATTTTTTTATTCGCCGATAATTTTGACGAGAACCCTTTTTCTTCTTTTACCGTCAAATTCACCATAAAATATTTGTTCCCAGGGACCAAAGTCGAGTTTGCCTTTGGTAATCGCCACAACGACTTCCCGCCCCATCACTTGTCTTTTTAGATGAGCATCACCGTTATCTTCACCTGTACGATTATGAAGGTAACGGGATATTGGTTCTTGCGGAGCGAGCCCTTCCAGCCAGTTTTCATAATCTTGGTGAAGTCCCGGTTCGTCATCATTTATAAACACGGAGGCGGTTATGTGCATGGTATTTACCAGTACTCACCCCTCACGGATACCACTTTTTTTCACGCAGTCTTCGACCGATTGGGTAATGTTGACGAATCCTCTGCGGGCAGGAATTTCGAACCACAATTCTTCACGGAATGTTTTCATTGGTAATTGCCCTGTTCAATTTAGGAAAACATACTAGAAGCTAAATGGATTGTCAAAGCTCAATATATGTGAGCAAGAACAAATAATTATGCAATTAACTTTACAAGGTTAATGCCTTGTGTTAATAATTTAAGTCACTAATAGTTAAATTGTTTAGGAGAAAAATATGTCCGGCCATTCCAAGTGGAGCACGATAAAAAGGAAAAAAGGCGCACTTGATGCTAAACGCGGTAAGGTATTTACCAAAATTATTAAGGAAATAACGCTGGCGGCAAAACTGGGCGGCGGCGATATTGAAGGAAATTCGAGGCTCCGACAAGCAGTTGCGGCGGCCAAAGAAGAAAATATGCCCAAAGATAATATTGAGAGGGCAATAAAGAAAGGAATTGGCGGGGGTGAAGGAGCAGCCAATTATGAAGAAGTAACGTATGAAGGGTATGGGCCGGGAGGAGTGGCGGTTCTTGTTGAGGTGATGACGGATAATAAAAATAGAACTGTGGCAGAAATCAGACACATCTTTTCCAAGCACGGCGGAAATCTCGGCGAAAACGGATGTGTGTCATGGATATTTACAAAAAAAGGAAGCATTATTATTGACAAAAAGGAGATCAATGAAGACGCTTTAATGGAACTTGCTTTGGATGCGGGGGCAGAAGATGTTAAAGGCGAAGAAGATGAATACGAGGTGATTACATCACCTGCTGATTTTGAGGTGGTAAAAAAAGCTCTTGATGATAAAGGAGTAAAGCATCTGGAGGCGCGCATCGGAATGATTCCTTCGAATACAGTCACACTGGAAGCGAATAAAGCTGAGCAAATGCTGAAAATGATGGAAAAGCTCGAGGATAACGATGACGTACAAAATGTGTACGCGAATTTTGATATTGATAAAGAGATTATGGAAAAATTAAGTCAATAAAAATAATAATTTATTTAATGGTATAAAACTTGCTAATTTTGGGCGTCGATCCAGGCAGTAGAAATACAGGCTATGGCGTTGTTTTAAAAGAAGGCAATCGTCTTCAGCATATTGTCTATGGAGAAATCAAACCGCGAAAGGGAAAAAAATTCTCTGGAACGCTAATTGAAATATATGAACGATTATCTGGAGTAATAGGAAGGACAAAGCCGCAAGCCATTGCACTGGAAAATATTTTTTACGGTAAAAATGTACGTAGTTTGGTTATGCAGGCGCAGGTAAGAGGCGTGGTTATTTTGTCCGGTGCTGAAAAAAATACACCAATTTTCGAATATTCTCCTCTGGAAATAAAAAAAGCCGTCGTTGGTTACGGCAGAGCGGAAAAAAGACAGGTGCAGGCGATGGTAAGGGCAATTTTGAAGCTCCCTGTTTTGCCTCCGGCAGACGCGGCAGACGCATTGGCTGCTGCAATCTGCCATGCGAATTTTTTTAAGGAGACGTCACTTTAAGATGATCGCCATGATCAGCGGTAAGATCGTTTATAAGGGCATTTCTCATGTTGTTATTGACGCTCAGGGCGTGGGGTATCGTGTTTTTATACCGCTGACCACTTTTTATGTATTGCCGGAAAATGGTCATGACGTTACGCTGCATATACATACTCATGTTAAGCAGGATGGAATAAACTTATTTGGTTTTTACACGATTCAGGAAAGAGACATTTTTGAATTAATGCTTACCGTAAGTGGCATCGGCCCCAAAATGTCTATAAATATTCTTTCCGGCATTTCCGTTTCTGAATTATTGAACGCAATATCCAAAGGAGATCTAAAGAAATTAATTAGCATACCAGGATTGGGGAAAAAAACAGCAGAGAGATTGATCCTTGAATTAAAGGAAAAGGTCATCAAAAGAATGATTATCGAAGAAACTCCGGAGGGAACGGATAGACAAAGAGAAAAAGATATTATTAAGGAAGATGCTCTTTCCGCACTGGTTAATTTGGGGTATAAGAACAATATTGCACAGGATGCCTTGGATAAAGTGATGAATGAATTAACAACGGATTTGGCGATGGAACAGATTTTGAAGAAAACATTAAAAATTCTGTCGGATTAAAAAAGGTATAAACAATAATGAGTGATCAGCTTAAGAATCCTTTAATTAATCCTGTTTGTGAAGATGAAGAATATAAATTTGAAGTCAGTTTGCGGCCGATCAGGCTGAATGATTACGTTGGGCAGGAAAAAGTAAAAAGCAATCTGGATATTTTTATTCAAGCAGCGAAAAAACGACGAGAGTCACTTGACCATGTTTTGTTGCATGGTCCGCCGGGACTGGGCAAAACAACTTTAGCCTATATTATAGCCCGGGAGATGGGTGTGGACATTAAAGTAACATCGGGGCCTGTTATAGAAAGGCCGGGAGATTTAGCCGCCATTCTAACGAATATGCAAGACCATGAGATATTGTTTATTGATGAGATACATCGGCTGTCACATGTTGTGGAAGAAATTTTATATCCAGCGATGGAGGATTTTTATATTGATATTCTGATCGGGCAGGGACCATCCGCCAGATCAATGAAACTGGACATTCCCAAGTTTACGCTTGTTGGCGCGACTACACGTGCGGGTTTGTTAACATCGCCGTTACGGGATCGTTTTGGCATGCATTTCCGTCTGGAATTTTATTCTGTGCAGGAACTGGCCGTTATTGCTAGGCGCTCTGCTTCTATTTTGAAAATAAAAATTTCCGAAGAGGGAGCGCAGGAGCTGGCCAGTCGTGCACGCGGCACGCCGCGTATTGCCAACAGATTACTGAAGAGAGTCCGTGACTATGCGGAAGTCAAGTATAAAGGAAAGATCGATGATAAAATTGCTTGCGAAGCGTTGGATTTATTTGAAGTTGACCAAAAGGGGTTCGATCAGATGGACAGAAAGCTTCTTTTGACCATTATAGAAAAGTTCAACGGCGGACCTGTAGGGTTGGAGAGTATTTCCGCGGCCATGGGCGAAGAAAAGACAACAATTGAAGACATATACGAACCTTATCTCATACAGGAAGGGTACTTACAAAGAACTGCCAGGGGAAGAATCGCTTGCGCGAAGGCTTACGAGCATTTTGGTCTGAAAAGTTCCAATGAGCAAAAAGGATTGTTTTAGTTGTCACCATTACGGTTAATGGTCAGATGGTCATGAAGCTTTTGATGCATATTTGCTGTGGGCCTTGTGCAATTTATCCATTAAAAGAATTGCGTACCAAAGGGTTTGAAGTCACAGGTCTTTTTTATAATCCCAATATACATCCTTATCGAGAATACAAAAAAAGAGGCCAAACACTTAAAGATTACGCCCAAAAATCATATTTTAATGTTATTTGGTCGGATTATCCAATGGAAGAATTTATCAGACAGACCGCTTTTAAGGAAAAAGACAGATGTGTCTATTGCGTAACTGATCGCCTGAAATATACGGCCAAACTTGCCGCTAATGATAATTATGACGCATTTACGACCACTTTGCTGTACAGCATTTACCAAAGGCATGATTTAATTAGAGAAATCGGAGAAGATTTTAGCCGCCAGCTGGGTATAAGTTTTTATTATCAGGACTTTAGAGTTGGTTGGTCGGAGGGCGTTAAAATATCTCGAGAAATGGCGCTTTATCGTCAACCTTATTGCGGTTGTATTTATAGCGAAAAAGAAAGATATTTGAAATAAATCTATTCCATACTACTGTGGCAAAATTACCACACAAAGTTAATATCGGCCTTAATTAAATATTATTAATTTTATAAATTCGTAATAATTATAATATATTATCAATTTAAAGAAGATTTATATAATGGTACAGGATTTGCTCATAATAAAGGTAAAAAAATTCTGATATTGGATTATGAATTTACAGCGTACTTTAAATAAAGAAATTAACTGTTCCAGCATTGGGTTACATACCGGACGTAAAGTGAAAATGAAGATAAAACCGGCGCAGGTTGATACCGGAATTACCTTTAAGCGCCGTGATATTCCGGAAGCGCCCGAGATTCATGCGAACTTCAATAATGTTTGTGATACGACATTGGCAACATCATTGGGGACTAATGGTACCAGAGTTGCTACTGTAGAACATATTCTGTCCGCATTTTGTGGGATGGGCGTAGATAACGCGATAGTAGAATTGGATTCATTCGAAGTACCTATTATGGATGGAAGCGCACTTCCGTTTGTTAATTTGTTTAAGGAGGTGGGAACGCATGCTCAGGAAAAAACCAAAAGAATGTTGTTAATTACAAAACCTGTTGAGGTGCAAGAGAAAGATGCAAGCGCATCTTTCTTGCCCGCTGATGAGTTTAAAATTACTTATGAAATTGATTTTAGTCATAATGTAATCGGGAAGCAGTCATATAGCATGACTTTTTCAGATGAAGTTTATGAAAAAAATATATGCTCCGCCCGAACCTTCGGTTTTTTAAGAGAGGTAGAATACTTGCAGGCTAAGGGACTGGGGCTGGGAGGATCGTTGGAAAATGCCATCGTTCTTGATGACGAAAAGGTTATTAATAAAGACGGATTGCGTTTCCCCGATGAATTTGTCAAACATAAAATTCTTGATGCAATAGGTGATTTGTTTTTATTAGGCATGCCCATCATCGGTCATTTTATTGCTTACAAATCAGGTCATCGCCTGAATAATTTATTGCTGAAAAAATTGATGAACAGCACAGATTCCTGGAAGATTATCCACTGCACGGACCTTCGGCAAAATTTTTCTAAAGTTAATTCTTTTAAAATCACACCTTTTAGAATCCTTGATTCAGTTCAAGCATAACTTAAATTAATCTTGATTTTTATCTTCATGTTACCTAGTATAAAAGGCTAAGCTTACATAGGTGGCTCGGGTTTTTGTAATTTATTATTTAGTGTTATCAGTATGTTATCCTTCAAGGCAAGGGGTAGCCGAAAATGATGATAGCATTCTCGAGGCAGTAATAGATTTTTTATTAAAAAATAGTCATGGATAAAATGAAAAATATATTCAGCACGGTACTTTGTATTATTCTTCTTCTGATAATTTGCATGGTCGTTCAAGCGCGAACAGCCAGCCCAAAAATTGCAGATTTTCTAATTACTAATGATGAAGAAAAAGTTCTTTTATATGCTCGACTGGTAGATGGATTTAAAAGTGAAATGAAATCGGAAATACTGGCAGGAGTGCCACAAGATGTGGTTTTACGAGTGAAAGTTTACGAGGAGAGACCATGGTGGATATGGGATAAAAAAATAAACCAGAGTGAAATCAAGCGAACTATCAGGTATGATAATCTTATAAAGACCTTTACTATTACGACAAATGGCAATCCTGATCCGGCCGTGTTTCCTGATTTATCAAGCGCTCAGAGCGCGATGGCGGATTTCAACGGTGTTGTCGTTACTTCTATAATAGCTCTCAAAAAAGGTAAAAATTATTATCTGAAGGTAAAAATAATAATAGAAAGATTTCGCCTTCCCTTGGGCATGGAATATATATTTTCTTTCGTATCTTACTGGGATTATGCAACTGACTGGTACAAGCAGAAATTTATATTGAAATAGATTGTTTGTAAAAGAGACTGTGTGGGTCAATGGTTAAAAAAAGCAAGAAAAATTATCTTGATGATAAGGAAATAAGAAAAAGGCGACGTGAACGAATTATCATGGTTGTTGTCGGCTTTTTAGCAATAACCTTTACCGTGATAGCCAGCCATGTTTTTAATAAAGAAGGCTTGCCCATATCCGCTAATATTTTTGTTTATGGATTATCCAGCATCAATGTCATCTTGATACTGCTTCTACTTTTCTTGATTGTACGAAACATCGTTAAACTTTTTTATGAACACCGTCGCGGCATTATTGGCTCAAGATTAAGGACAAAGTTAGTTGCGGCGTTTGTCGGCTTGTCCTTGGTGCCGACAATTTTGCTTTTTCTATTTGCGATAAACTTCTTGTCTTATAATCTTGAGTTTTGGTTTAATGTTAAAACAGGAGAAGCATTGAATAAGTCTCTTGAAGTAGCGCAGATTTACTATCAACAGGCTGCGGAACAGGCAAAATTCAATGCACGCCAAATAAGCGCAGATATTACCAGAAACAGATTGTATCAACATGACCGTTTGGAATATCTGAAAAGTTTTATTCTTCAGCGTCAAAAGAACTATAATCTGGGCGTGGTGGAAGCGCATTTTGATTTTCAACCAAACAACATGATGTTCCCAGACGCGGAGCACCCCGAACTGAACTTTCCGCTGTTGACACCGAAAATGTTAGAAGACCTTTATTCAGGTAAAGAGATATTCACGGTAGAGTCCACAAACGTTGGTGAAATAGTTGTAGGAGTTGCCCCGGTTTTTTCATACGCAGTGCCATCGGAAGTAATAGGCAGGGTTTCTGTTGGTTATAATATTCCTCAAGGTTTGGTGGAAAAGCTAAGGAATATTGCCGATGCTTCTCAGCAATATGGACAAATCAATATCCTAAAAAATCCTATAAAGTTCAATTATCTTGTCACCATGTCCATTGTGACCTTAGTGATTATTTTCTTGGCAACGTGGTTTGGCCTTACTTTGGCTGGCAATATTACTGGTCCGATTCAGAATCTTGCCGAAGCAACGAATAAAATTACTCAGGGTGATCTGGATATTCAAATTGATGTGGAAGCTGATGATGAAATAGGATTGTTGGTAAAATCGTTTAATAAAATGACGAAGGATTTGAAGAAGAGCAGTGGTGGCTTGGTGCAGGCAAATATCAGCTTGGAAGAACGGCGTAAATATATAGAAACCATTTTACGCAATGTTTCTGCCGGAATTATCTCTTTGGATAAGAACGGTGTAATAACAACAATAAATAACGCCGCGGAGAAAATGTTTGATCTCAACCCGGAAGACGTTTTAAATAAAAATTTTCGTGATCTTATGATACCGGAACACTTAACCTTGGTAGATGAATTTATGAAAGAAATAGAGGAAAGCAATGAAGGGGCGTTACAAAAGCAATTGGAGCTTATGCTTAAAGACAGAGCTTTGACCGTATTGTTGACTGTTACCACTATTAAAGATGAAAGTGGCAATGATACTGGTATGGTTGTGATGTTTGAAGACATGACGCAATTGCAAAGGGCGGAACGGGCGGCGGCATGGCGTGAAGTAGCGAGGCGAATGGCGCACGAAATTAAAAATCCCCTTACTCCGATACAGCTTTCCGCTCAACGCTTGCAGAAAAAATATAGTGAGAAATTGGAAGATGGTTCTGTTTTTAAAGAGTGTACCCAAATAATAATTGATCAAGTCGAGGTTCTCAAAAATTTGGTAAACGAGTTTTCTCGCTATGCAAGGATGCCTGTCACTACTCCGGCACCAAACGACTTGAATGAGGTCATTGCTGATTCTGTATCTCTTTTTCAGGATGCGCATAAAGACATAACTTTTGAATTCAAGAAAGCGGAAAATATGCCCAAATTTGAATTTGATGCCGAACAAATGAACAGGGTATTGATAAATTTACTGGATAACGCTGTTGCCGCAATCAATGATAATAAAGGGGGTAAAATTGAAATTACTGCTGGTTATGATGAACAATCTCGTAGGGCGACGGTTGCTGTTGCAGATGACGGGTCTGGTGTACCGGCAAACTATAAAGGCAAGGTATTTGATCCTTATTTTTCCACAAAAAAGTCAGGCACTGGTTTAGGATTGGCTATAGTCAATTCAATAATATCTGATCATCACGGTCAGGTAAGTGTTTCCGATAACTTTCCCACAGGTACGGTTGTCTCGTTTCAGTTGCCGGTTTCAGGAGTCTGAAAATATTGATAATATATTGTAAAAAATACTTAAAATTAGTGTAAATATGGCCCATGAAGGAACCAATTCTTATTGTTGATGATGAAGAGAGTATTTGCCAATCCCTGAAAGCAATTTTGGGCGATGAAGGGTATCAGGTTCTCGTTGCGAAAAGCGGGGAGGACGCGCTTAGGGTTGTTGAAGAGGAAACGCCAAAACTGATTTTGCTCGATATTTGGTTGCCCGGTATTGATGGTTTGGAAACACTAAAACAGATTAAATCATTATATCCGGAAGTTGTTGTAATCATGATGTCGGGACACGGGACGATAGAAACGGCGGTAAAGGCAACAAAGCTGGGAGCATTTGATTTTATCGAAAAGCCTCTTTCTCTTGATAAGGTAATTATCATGGTGAACAATGCTCTCAACGTCATTCGCTTGGAGGAGGAGAATGTATTATTAAGACAAAAAGTGTCTCATCACCAATTTGAATTGACGGGTACGAGCCCACAGATAACCGAATTGAAAGAAATGATTAACATTGTTGCTCCGACCAATGCTTGGATTTTAATCATGGGAGAAAACGGGACGGGCAAAGAGTTAGTGGCGCGCTCTATACATCACTTGAGTCATCGTGCTCACAAGCCTTTAGTGGAGGTAAATTGCGCGGCGATTCCAGAAGAACTGATAGAAAGTGAGTTATTTGGTCATGAAAAGGGCTCCTTTACTGGTGCTACGGAGAAGAGGCGAGGCAAATTCGATCTGGCACACGAAGGCACAATATTTTTGGATGAAGTAGCAGATATGAGCCTGAAGGCCCAAGCTAAAATTCTGCGCATTTTACAGGAGAAGAAATTTGAACGAGTAGGCGGTCATAAGTTAATCGATATGGATGTTCGCGTTCTGGCTGCGACCAATAAGGATTTGGAAAGAGAGATGGAGGCTGGCCGTTTTCGGCAGGATTTGTATTACCGCTTGCATGTAATTCCGTTGGTTGTTCCGCCACTGCGTGAAAGGAAAGAAGACATAAAGCCTTTAGCTGATCAATTTTTATCTGATGCGGCTGTTAAAGAAGGTGAGGAGCCTAAAATATTAACCGATGAGGCTTTGGCAATATTCATGGAACATGACTGGCCGGGCAACGTTAGAGAGTTAAAAAACATTATAGAGAGGTTGGTTATTTTGAGCCCCTCCAGAGAAATTACGGCTAAAGATATTCCTCCGTTGCATGTAAAAGCGGATATGAATAAAGATTTGAAGAATGAAAATATCGCTCTCAGTACCATTGCCGATTCATTAAAAGATGCGAAGTTTGATTTTGAAAGGCGATTTATTTTGAAAAAATTGGAAGAAAATGAAGGCAATATTACCAAAACAGCGGAAGCGATTGGTTTGGAGCGAAGCAACCTGCATAAAAAGCTTAAGAGCATGAAATTGGCGATCAAAGAGTGATTGTTTATTAAGTACTTAGTAGCCAATCTTAAGTATTAGTATTCGCTTTATTAAACTGTTTTTTTATGTCGGAAAAGGAAAATTTATTGAATGGGAGAAAGATAACGCCCAACGCTACAATCAAAGAAATGGATAAAAAATGGTAAACCACGGCAAAAGAAAGTGCTTCGGGTTTTTGTACACCGAAAATACTTAAACCCAAAATACAAGCGATATGCCAGTTGCCGATAAAACCAGGGGCGGTCGGAACCGCAATTCCTGCAATCAGAATGATCATCAAAACAAACGGCGCAATAAAAGGCAATGTGAAACCAAATGCTAAAAGCATTATATGTATTGCCATGACGTCGATAAACCAGATTATTGCTGAAAGGAAAATTAAGTAAAACAACATTTTTAAATCAGTGATAATGACGAAGCCATCAATGAAATTGTGAATGATTTTATCGAATTTGTTAGCCATTTTCCCCGGCAGTTTGCTTAGAATGCGATTAATAATATTAATCGCATTTTTGCGCCGCCAAATTAAAATAATAATGAATAAAAAAAATATAAACATGAGCAGGAAAAACAATATGCTCGATCTCATAACCCAGATGGGCAAGTCCATAAAAGATAGCGCAATAATTATAATCGATATAACGGCAAAGCCGTCCAGTACCCTTTCGATAATAATTGTGCCAAAGGCGGAAGAAAATTTTATGTTATTTTTTTGCGCGATTAAGTAAGGGCGGGCTAGTTCTCCCAGGCGTGCAGGAATTCCGACAACAGCAAGAAAACCAACAGAGGTGACGGAAAAAAGGGAAAGTTGATCGATCTTTTGAAGCGGCGAGAGAATAACGCCCCAGCGATAAGAGCGAAGAAACTGCATGATAAGAATAGCAGCGATAAAAGCGGCAATAAATGATGGCTTAATCTTTTTTAAATTATTCAGGGCATTGTTTATATCTACTCCGCGGATTGATAAGTATACCAGTATTAGGCTAAGCAGAATGCCGATTATTATTTTTTTGTTCATTTAATGACTATACCCCGGCCGAGAGCATTTATTTGTTGGCCAGGTGTTCAGAGATTTTATCGTGTAGAAATTGTGAGGCGAGCTTATCCCCCATTAAACCTACGCGAATGGCGACCGTGGTCAAATCTTTCGATTTATATGTCACGTCAATTTTTACTTCTTCATTATTGATAAGGGCGGTAATTTTCCCCCGGGCAATTTCCTTGGAACGACTGACTTCAGTGCCGCGCATGTCGGCCACCGTTTTTTCACATGCAGTCCAAACATCCTCAAACGATGCGGGATAATCTGTTTTTAATTCGCCTGAAATGTAATAGTATGTTCCTACGCCTGCGCCTACTGCGGCTCCACCTACTGCGAGCGCGGCGCATCCTGTAATAAGGGAGGTAGATAACAAAAGTGAAAAAATCAAACCAAAGCAGTTGTTTTTCATAATTAGCCCTCCGTAAAAACTTTTAATCACATGTTTAATTTAATTGCAATATCAATTGTGTTAATATCAAAATTGAAAGTGTTTACCGCCAGAAATCATTTTTGAAATCAAGAAAACAAATTTAATTTGCTGTCGTGTTGAGTTTTTCAAATTCCCTTAAAATATCTTCCTCCTTTTTACTCAGGTTTACGGGGGTTCTTACGAAAATTTCGATAATTTGATCGCCACGTCCGTAACCGCGGACATGGGGTACGCCTTTACCTTTGAGCCGGAAAGTTTTTCCGGTTTGTGTTCCTTTCGGGATTTTTATTTTTTCCTTATCCTGCAAAGTGGGGACTTCAATTGTTGCCCCTAAGGCAGCTTGAACAAAGGAAATGGGAACGCGGCAAATTATGTCGTCACCGGAACGTTTAAAAATTTCGTGTTCCTCGACATGTACGAAAACGTAAAGATCGCCATTGGGGCCGCCATGTTCGCCAGATTCCCCTTCGCCGCGCAGACGCAAGCGTGATCCTGTTTCCACACCAGCGGGTATTTTCAACTGGACATTTTTTTTAACGGTTTCTTTTCCTGTTCCTTGGCAATTGTGGCATGGTTTTCTTATGAGTTTGCCGTGACCACCGCACTGAGGGCATGTGGAGCTGATTGTAAAGAAACCGCTCGACTGTATAACTTGTCCGCGTCCCTGACATGTGCGACATGTTTCCGGTTGCGTTCCGGGAGAACATCCGCTGCCTTCACACTTGCTGCATGTAGCCAGTTTCTTGATTTCTATTGTTTTTGATAAGCCGAAAGCGGCATCCATGAAGGAGATATTCAAATCATAACGCAAGTCGGCGCCGGCGCGGACGAAAGACCTGGATCTTCCTCTTGAACTGCTGAAGCCGAAAATGTCTTCGAAGATATCGCCGAAGTGAGAAAAAATATCTTCAAAACCGCTGAAGCCCCTAAATCCCGTGCTGCTGAGGCCTTCATGGCCGTAATGGTCATAGATTTCTCTTTTCTGGGGGTCACTTAATACTTCGTAGGCTTCTGCAGCCTCTTTGAATCTTTCTTCTGCTTGTTTGTCACCAGGGTTTCTGTCCGGGTGGCACTGCATGGCAATCTTGCGATAGTTTTTCTTTATTTCTTCGTCTGCGGCTGTTTTTTTAACGCCCAGAATTTCATAGTAATCTTTTTTAATCATTTTTCAATCGTGCTTTCAGCTTCCATAATTTTCAGGAGAGAATTAAGTATTTCTGGTTTCCCGGCTTTTTCTAAAGCGTGTTTGGCGAATAAATATTTTTTCAGGGAAATGGCTTTTTGTCCAATCATCTCCCAATCAGCCTGAGACGGTTCTGTGTTCAATGCTTTCATGACCCGTTGAAAAAACATGACATCCCCAGTTTCAAAAGCCAGGGCCTTTATTTTTTCTAAGCCATCATAATAATTAGCTTTATTATAGAAATCAATTGCGTCCGAAATAAAACCGGCGTCTAAAAACGTATTTCCGTAATTTTTTAGAATTTCCGCATCTGTTTTGTCTATATATAATATTTTTTGTTTTAATCTGTAATCAGGGAGTTTTTTGTTACTCAACAAGTACTCCTTTGAAGAAATATGAATCAACGTGCGCTAATATAATTATTAATTCACTGAAGTCAACAGGGTAAATCACTTTACCAGCCGACGAAATGCTTCATAGTACCTTGCCTTTGTTTTTTCGATAATATCCGGCGGCAGCTCGGGCGCGGGAGGCTTTTGATTCCAGTTAATGGAAAGAAGGTAATCCCGTAAAAATTGCTTATCGAAACTATTTTGACCGCGGCCTTCTTCGTATTCATTGGCAGGCCAAAAACGCGACGAGTCCGGTGTGAGCAATTCATCAATAAGAATCAATTTATCATTGATGAGGCCGAATTCCATTTTGGTATCAGCGATAATTATGCCTGATTTCAGGGCTAAGGCGGCGGCGCGTTCATAGATCGCAATCGCTTTTCTAATAATTTTATTAGTCAAATCGGCTCCGATTAGGTTTTCCATTTCTTTTTTGTCAATGGCGGTATCATGCTGTCCATCGGGGGCTTTTGTTGTCGGAGTAAAGATTATCGAGGGAAGTTTGGAAGATTCTTTCAAACCGTCAGGGAGTTTAATCCCGGAAATAATATTGTTTCTGCGGTAATCATTCCACCCGGAACCGGATAAATAGCCGCGCACGATGCATTCTACGGGCAGAGGCTTGGCTTTTTTGACCAGCATGCTGCGACCTTCCAGAATATCTATATAAGAAGAACATTCCGGCGGATAATTGTCAACAGCTGTTGAGATAATATGGTTATCGATAATGTCTTCCATTTGTTTGAACCAAAAAGCGGACATGCGGTTTAAGAGAATGCCTTTGCCGGGAATGGGATTGGGCATAATCACGTCAAAAGCGGAAATTCTGTCGGTAGCCACAAGGAGTAAATTTTCTCCAACAGCATATAAATCTCGAACTTTGCCGCGGTTGATAAATCGCAAATCAGAAAAATTTGTGTACTGTATGGCTTTGGTCATACAAATTTACTCCTTAACGGAAAAAAGGATTATATTTTTTTTCGTGCCCGATAGTGGAAGTAGGCATACGGCCGTAATTATGGCCGGGCATAACTTTTGTGTCCTCCGGCAACGTAAAGAGTTTTGTTTTGATCGCATTATACATTGTTTCCCATGAACCGCCGGGTAAATCCGTTCTGCCAACCGCTTCCACAAAAAGCGTATCGCCGGTAAAAACATATCCGGGCGTGAAAAGACATATGCCTCCGGGAGAATGGCCGGGAGTATGGATTACCTTAAGTTCAATGTTGCCGGTGGCAATTAATTGCCCGTCTCTGACCAGAATATCAGCAGGCGGAGATTGTGTTGCGCCGAACATTCTGAGCATGGCGGCAGGCGTCGCCGTGAGCATTATCGCATCGTCTTCATGTATAATTATTTTTGCCCCGGTAAGTTTTTTTATCTGCGCGTTTCCGCCGATATGGTCAACATGTCCGTGAGTGTTGACGATATAATTAATGCGCAGGTTGTTTTTCTTTGCCTCGGAGATGATATCTTCCGCGTTATCTGCCGGGTCAATTACCAGGGCGTCTCCGGTAATTTTATCGCCTAAAAGATAAGCAAAAACAGCCATATGGCCGACCATCATTTGCTTTACAAACATAATCAGACTCCCTTGAAAAAAGATGCGGCTATCTAGCACTATTTGATTTTGTTCGTCAATTTAAATTAGAAGGGTTTTAATCACGCCTTAAAACGGCGGCAAAAAAACCGTCCATGTTGTGGATATGAGGATAGGTTCGGTAAAAATGTTTGCTGTCAATAAGGCTTTGATTTATTGAAGACGGAGGTTTACAAAGTAAGAAATGTTTATTTTTTGCTAAAAAGGTATTTATTATATGCTCGTTTTCCTTGCTCAAAAGAGAGCAGGTACAATAAATTAGCTGTCCGCCTCGTTTCACCGCATGCGAAGCATTACATAAAAGCTTGTTTTGTATGACAGTTGATTTATTTATGTCCGATGGCGCGAGACGCCATTTTATTTCCGGATTTCTCCTTAATGTTCCGGTTCCCGAGCAAGGAGCATCCACAAGGACGTGGTCAAATCTTTCATGAAATTCTTCGGGAAGGTTGGCGCTTACATCCGCCATCCGCGCGTCTATTGCGGTAATGCCCATTCGGGTCGCCTCTTTTTTTAGCTCGCTAATTTTTTCCGGATCATTGTCGATTGCCACAATGTGACCTTGATTGTTGATAATTGCGGCAAGATGCGTCGCTTTACCGCCGGTTCCCGCGCAGACATCCAGAATTGATTCATTTTTCTTCGGATTAATAAGATAAGGGATGCATTGTGAACCTTCATCCTGGAGACGTAGGAGTCCCTGATAAAATGCTTCTGTTTTCTGAATAGTCTGGTCACTTTGGACGATAATTAGTCCGTCGGGGGAGTAGACTGTCGTCGTGGTGATAAATTCTTGAGGTCTCAGATTTTTCGACAATTTATCCGGAGATATTTTTAAAGTGTTTGCTCTCAACGTAAAAGGAGGAATCTGATTATTTGCCGTGCAAAGAGCCACGGTGTTTTGTTCACCCAAAGCTGACAGCCATTCTTTTACTACCCAAAGAGGATGAGAGTGAAAAAGAGATATGTATTCAGCGGTATTTTTTCTTAAAGGGGGAAAGGGAATATTTTTGTCTTGGCGCAAGAAATTTCTTAAAACAGCGTTGACAAGTCCGCTTTTTCCCGGGGAGATAATTTGTGTAATTTTTACCGCTTCATCCACAACGGCAAAAGATGGGAGACGGTCGCTGAATTTAAGCTGGAAAACAGAAACGCGCAGAATATTTTTTATCCGCTCATCGAGATTTCTGAAATTTCCCCGGTAAAGTTTTGTTGTTATCCAGTCAAGATAACCGCGGTGTCTGAGCACACCGTAAACAAGATAGGTAAGCAATTTACCGTCCGGGGTTGCCGATAGCCGATAAGCATCAAGGCAGGAATCAAGAAGGGGAGAGGCGAAAGAACGGCCGTCGTTAACCTGTGTGAGAATATCTACTGCTAGATGGCGGATTGATTCACGCATAATATTTTCCCGTCGGTTTGTAAGCTTATAAAATCCTGTAAGATATACGGAAAAAGTTTGATTAAAAGATCCCTCGTTAATATTAATTTTGTTACAAACTCAGCTTTTTGTATAAATAGATGCCGGGGCTGTTTGCTCAGAATGTTTGCCTTTAATTTTCATGTAAAAATCATGTATAATCTCCATGTCGCCTGTTATATCTCCCGATGGGTGGATAAGAGGTCCGGCTCCGCCGGTTTTAGATGCATAATCAATAAAACCGATTTGTATGGGAACGCCGGCGCCCACGGCTATATGATAAAAACCAGATTTCCAATATCTTACTTTGTATCGTGTGCCTTCCGGAGCCAGGGCTAAAACAAATATTTTGTTTTTTTTGAATGTTGTTATCATCCGATCCACAGAATTTGCTGTTGATGATCTATCAATAGCAATTCCCCCCAACCATTTTATTACTGGTCCGAAAGGCCAGCGGAATAATTCCTTTTTTGCCAAAAAATGAGCATCAAGTTTTAGCGAGAAAGCGAGCATTATCCCGTAAAATAAATCCCAGTTGGAGGTATGTGGGGCGACGATAATGAGGTATTTCGGACTGGCGGGAAGATGGCCGATTGTCTTCCAGCCGAATGTTTTTAACAGAATAATCGACAAAACCCATAAAAATGTTTTTATCAGGGGTGTGTTAAAAATCGTATAACGCACAAATCGGCCTCTTTGACGATCAGTATGGTTAAGATTTAGTTTCCTAAAATGGTTTCAGGATTAATTTTATATCCACGCAAAAATTCCTCTGCCGGCATCTTTTTCTTACCGGCAAGCTGGATTTCCCTGAGAATTATGCATCCGTCGATAGCGACTACGGATATTGTTTTATTTGATTGTTCCATAATGGTGCCGGGTTTTTTATCTGTTTTTTTCGGTTTTGGCTCGGCCGCGTATATTTTGAGCATTTTACCATCCAGGAAACTATAGGCGCCCGGTGAAGGACTAAGACCGCGAATAAGATTACATATAGTGGAGACACTATTGCACCAGTTTATCTTTCCCATTTCTTTGGTTAACCGTGGGGCGAAAGTGGCAGTGGAGGAATCCTGCTTTTTGCTTTTCATGGCGCCGGTGGTTATTTGTTCGATTGTCTGGATGAGCAGGGAAGATCCCTGATCGGCCAGCCGGTCATGCAATTGCCCAAAATTTTCTGTTTGACTGATGAGCGTTTCTTTTTGTGCTAAAATATTGCCGGAATCCATTTCTTCGTCCATCATCATAATTGTAACACCCGTTTTTGACTCCCCGTTTATCAGCGCCCAGTTAATTGGCGCTGCGCCTCTGTATTTCGGTAACAAAGAAGGATGAATATTCAGGCATCCTAATGCGGGCACATCAAGAATGGATTTGGGCAAAATTTGGCCGAATGCCGCGACAACAATTATTTCCGGTCCTAATTTTTTTATTAATTCTAATGATGCCTGGTCTTTGATATGCTCTGGCTGAAAAACGGGCAGACCTAATTTTAGCGCCAGAATTTTTACCGGCGGCGAATTTGTTTTTTGTCCTCTGCCTTGCGGCCGGTCAGGTTGAGTGATTACGCCAACAATATGATGATTTTCGCTGTGTAGAAGTTGCAGTGCGGGAAGAGCAAAAGAAGACGTGCCCATGAATAAAATCTTTAGTTTAGACATGCAAAGAATCCTTTCTTTTTTCGCAAGAAACATATAGACAAAAAAAGAGTTGTGTCAAGCGTGGCTTTGATGAATAATGTTTTGAAATAAACACGATTTTATAATATATATAAGATAATTAGTTATTAGTATTGGGAATATAGCCATTATCTTTGGGAATAATGGATTTAGGAGGCAAATTATGAGGAAATGGTTATTTGTTTTAATTTTATTTTTTCTTATAAGCTGTGGTGATAAGCCTTCCAATGAATTGATTCGAGAAGATTTTCAGCGTGTATATCCAAAAGGCGAACTTGTTTTGATAAAGCCATTGGAAAAAACTGCTGATACTTATCGTGTACACATAAGTTATCGTCCCGATACCAGTTATGTTACAGAGACAACAGGTAAATTTAAAGAAGACATATTTCTTTACAAAAAGATTGGCGGCAAGTGGGTAAATACCTGGCGTAAATCAAGCGGACGATAAATGCTAACCAGATATCATTAACATGGATACAAACACCCATAATAAAAAATATCATCTTGGCGTATTTTTATGGGTTATTGTCACTCTGGCGGTTGGCTTGGTAGCCGGTATGGTAAGCCGTCCGGATGCATGGTACAGCGCTCTGAGCAAACCTGTTTGGAATCCTCCCGCCTGGATATTTGCTCCGGTTTGGATTCTGCTTTATACGTTGATGGGTATCGCTGCCGGATTTATCTGGCAGCGGCGCGTTATTTCTCCATCGCCGCTAGCCCTTAGTCTTTATGTCATCCAGTTAATTCTGAATATTATTTGGCCGTTGATATTTTTTTGTATGCGTAATCCGGGATTGGCCTTTGCGGAGATTTGCCTGCTGTGGATATCTATTGTAGCCACTATATTTATTTTCTGGAGAATTTATCTCCCGGCCGGTTTTTTATTGATTCCTTATTTATTATGGGTGAGTTTTGCCGTCGTGCTAAATTTTACCATCTGGCGCATGAATATCAGTGCCGCTTAGCTGATACCTTACATGAAATTTTCCGGGTCGACATCCACAGTTGTTTTTACGAATCTGTTTTTTTGATTTTGCAGTAATTCTTGTACTATTTGGCGTAATTCACTTGAATTGGTACCCTTGATTAACATTTGAAAACGAAAACGCCCGTTAAGTTTGGCTAGTGGAGCCGGGGCGGGGCCGATGATTTCCACCGAATTCAGATAGCGCCTGCAGATAGCTTTTGTGTTTTTTTTCAATTTTTCAGCCTCGCTGTTCAGAACGTCTTTTTTGAGCGAAGATAGGTGGATATTGATGAGACAGCCTACAGGCGGATATTTGAAGGATTGGCGGAATCCCATTTCTTCTCGATAAAATGATTTGTAGTCATGGTATTTGGTATACAAAAGAGCATAATGTTCGGGGTTGAATGTTTGAATGATTACTTTGCCGGGATTTTCGCCTCGCCCGCCGCGTCCGGCAACCTGTGTCAAAAGCTGTAATGTTTTTTCCGCCGCTCGGAAATCTGGCATGTTTAAAGATGTGTCCGCGGTTATGACGCCAACGAGAGTAATCCACGGGAAGTCGTGTCCCTTGGTAATCATTTGTGTTCCGACCAAGATATCAAGATTTTTTTTCTCCAGCAAGCTGAGAATATTTTCCTGCGCGTCACTGTGTGATGATGTGTCGGAATCCATCCTTTGCAGTCGGGCTTCGGGGAATAGTCTTGCGATTTCTTTTTCCAATTTTTGGGTGCCCGCCCCGTAACTAAGTATGCGGCTTCCTTTGCAGAACGGGCAGATAGGAAGGGCTTTCTGAGAGAAACTACAATAATGACATTTGATGACGTTTTCGGCAAGATGATACTTTAGCGAAACGGCACAGTTCGGGCAGCGAAAATTATAACCGCAATCCGCGCAGACTAAAAAAGTATTAAAGCCGCGTCTGTTGAGAAAAAGCAAGACCTGTTCTTTCCGATTCAGAGTTTCAGCCACAGCGGAAATCAGTTGGTCGGAAAGCAGTGGTAACTTGCCCTGCTTTTCTTTTTGCTCTTTCATGTCAATGATTTCTACAATGGGTAGAGGTCTGTCTAGCACGCGATGTGTAAGTTCCATATGTTGATATTTTTTTGTTTGGGCGTTGAAATAGGAACGGATGCTTGGTGTGGCTGAACCCAGTATCACGACCGCGCGATTCATTTTGGCTTTGACTACCGCTGCGTCACGAGCATGATAATGCAGCCGTTCATTTTGCTTATACGAAGAATCATGTTCTTCATCGACAATAATCAATTTAAGATTCGGCAAGGGGGCAAAGATGGCGGAACGCGCTCCGATGACCAGCTGAATATCGCCGCGTTTTATCTGCCTCCATTGATCATAGCGGATGGACTGGGCGATTCTGCTGTGCAGGACGGCAATTTTATTTTCGCTGAACCTGCCGGAAATTCTAGCAATAAGTTGGGGTGTCAACGCGATTTCGGGAACCAGGTAAATAGCGGTTTCGTCATTTTTTAAAACTTCTTCTATGGCCTTGAGGTAAATTTCTGTTTTTCCACTGCCTGTTACGCCGTGAAGCAAAATAGGGGTAAAAGCATTTTTTCCCAGAAAGGAAGATATCTCGGCAAGCACCTGTTTCTGTTCTTTATTCAAAGAAATACTATTCGGATTATCCATAAGTGATGAGGCAAGAGGAGCCCGCCGGATTATTTCCTTGGCTTTGAAGGTTAAAAGGCCCTTTTTGTGCAATGTGTTTACCACAGCGGGAGATACGCCGGTGGCCTTAATCAATCTGGCGATTGAAGCCGAGCCGTGTTTTTGGAGAAAATTAACTAATGTTTTTTGTCTGGCGGTTAATTTTGCCTCCGTAATTTTATCCTCACTCAGAAGAACCATTTTTTCCGTGCACACGCCAAGTTGCTTTTTTTGTCTTTCTTCAATGTGCAAAAGTCCCAAAAGATGAAGTCGGCGCACAGCAGCAGAAATGTTTTTAAGCTTACATTCCTGGGACAGGCTGTTTATAGACATCCCTTGTGGATATTTGTTTAAAACACCAAGAATTTTTTCTTGCGTTCGTGTCAGGGGAACATTTTCGGGCAAGGAAACCGGAATAATCCAGGTGATATCTTTTTTTCCCGCACCTGATGGGATAATTTCCGCTAGAGTTTTTCCGAGAGGATACATGTAATAATGCGCGACCCATCGGTAAAAGTCCAGATCGCTTTGGTCAAAGAGAGGTTCATCATCGAGTACTTCCGTAATTAATTTTATCTCCGATAAAATGCAGGTATCCGTTGTAGACACGATAAAGCCGGTACGTTTTTTGTGGCCAAAGGGAACAAACACACGTTTACCGATTTGAACTTTCTTTTCCAAAGTAGGCGGTACTTCATAAGTGAACAGTTTGTCTTGGGGAATATTGAAAGCAATATTTATAAACATTATCTAGTCTCAAAACAAAAAACGCCCCGGAAACGGAGCGCTTTTAATTATTATGTATTTTTGATTATTCTCCCTTGAGCTTTTCCAGCTTTTCCTGCTTTGTTTTGCAGTCGATGCAGAGGGTTGTTACCGGTCTGGCCATCAATCTTTTTTCCGAGATGGGTCCGCCGCACACCTCACAAATGCCAAAAATGCCGTCGTCAATTCTTTTTATTGCTTCCTGCATTTTTAAAATGAGTTTGCGTTCGCGATCGCGGATGCGCAGTTCAAAGTTACGGTCTGCCTCCAGTGAGGCTCTGTCGGTCGGATCGGGAAAATTTTCTTTGCCGTCGGTCATCTGGGAAACGGTTTTACCCGCCTCACTGAGCAACTCATTTATTTTCTGGATGAGCATATTGCGAAAGACTTCCAGCTTTTCCGGTTTTATAGCTACTTGTTTTTCCAATATCGCCACTCCTTTTAAAAAAACTGAATGAGTGTTTTACCTAAAGGTAAAATGTTTGTAAAGCAAAATAATTATCTGTGTTAGTTAGCAAAAATGAAGTAATTAATCAACCTTTAGAATAATATACTTGCCTGATTTTGGCGATAATATTGGTCGTAGATTTTCCTTTAATTTCAGGGATTATCGTTAATTTACCGCCCCATTTTTTTATTTCCTCCCGCCCCACGATTTTATCTTCGGGCCAATCTCCGCCTTTAATCAAGACATCGGGTCTTAATAATGTGATGAGCTTCAACGGGGTTGTTTCATTAAAAATAGTCACAAAATCAATAAATTCAAGAGCGGCCATTATTTCCGCTCTTTCTTGTTGGCTCACGAGCGGTCTTTTGTCTCCCTTGATTTTTCTCACGGAAGAATCACTGTTTAACGCCAGCACTAGGATATCTGCGGTTTTTTTTGCTTTTTTTAGGTAACGGACGTGGCCGACGTGAAGGATATCGAAACACCCGTTGGTAAAAGCGATTTTTTCGCCTTGTTTTTTGAGAATTTCCAGCTTTCTTTTTAACGTTTTTCTATCTAATATTATTTTCATATCAATCCATTTGGTTAAATGACCCTCGCCAGCGTTAAAGCGGCAATTTCCTTCGCGCCGGCTTTACGCAAAGTTTTGGCGCACTCATTGAGTGTTGAGCCTGTCGTATATACGTCGTCGACGAGAATAATATTTTGGCCGTCAACTGCTTCGTCGCTGGTTACTTTAAAAACGCCCTTTATATTTTTTTCCCGTTCTTTTTTGTCCAAACCGGTTTGTGTTAAAGTAAATTTAGTGCGTTTTAGCAAGAAATAATTTAAGGGCAACCGCCATTTTTTTTTTAGGGCTTTTGCGAGAATTACTGATTGGTTGAATCCGCGTTGCCTCAGTTTTTTGATATGCAGAGGAACAGGTGCTATTAATGAGTACTTTTTGTAGTCAAAATCCGGAAAAGAAAAATCAGCCATAAAGCGGGCAAGGACAGAACCGGTGGATAAATCGCGGCCGTATTTGAATTTTTGGATAGTTTTCAGGATGGTATTTTCGTAGGCCGCCACCGCGCGGGCTACAGAGAAAAACGGTCTTTGTCCGATGCAATTGCCGCACAGGTGATTGCCCGCCGGGCTGTCGAAAAAAGCTATTCCACAGACAGGGCAGATACTGCCGGTTAAAAACCTGATTTTTTCGCGGCAATCAGAACAAAAATATTTTTCTTCTTCCGGCCGTAAAATTGCCGTGCATCCCGGACAGATGGGCGGATAAAAGATATCAGTTATGTTTTGGATAATGTTTTTCCAGTTCAAGACATCGCCTTGTTTAATCGTCTTATTTCTGTTTTACTTTCGGTAATGTGCATTTTGGGCGCATCCCATAAATTTTCTATGTCGTAAAACGAGCGTATTCTTTCCAGAAAAACCGAAATTACAATGTCATCGTAATCAAGCAAGACCCATTGCGCGTTTTCTTCTCCTTCCACGCCCAGAGGTCTGATACCCGCATTTTTTAAATATTCCTGAATGGCACCGGAAATAGCCTGAACCTGTCTTTCGCTGGAGCCAGAACAGATCAGCATATAATCGGCAAAGCTGGAAATATCTTTAATATTTAGCACAACAATGTCTTTGGCTTTTTTCTGTAAAGTCGCGTTGATGCATAAAAGCAGCCTCTTTCGTGTCTCGTTTTTCTTTACCGCCAAATATACCCCCTGTTAGAAACGGAATTTGCAAACTTATGCCATAAAAAAGGGGAGATGACAATGTCACATTTTGACAAAAAATATCAGTTTGTCTGTTTTGAATTCCATAAATTAAAAAATATTTTGCTCAGATATTTGGTTGTTGTGAAAATAAATTTGCCGTGGTAAGCAAAATTAATTTTATATATGAAGGATTTGACAATGCGGGACGTGGTCAGCAAAGTTCAGATACACATGCCGTTTCATCTTTTGCCCGAACATCAGAAAATCGTTCTTGAACACCGACTGAATCTGGAAATTTATTTCAACCAGCACGTATTAAAAAATTTGGACAAGGAAAAATGTAGAAAAATAGCAAAAATTTTAAACGAGGCCGGGTTAAAAATAACGTTTCATGCCCCATTTATGGATTTACGTCCCGGAGCTTTGGACGATAAAATCCGCCAGGTGAGCGTGGACAGAATGAAGAAAGCAATCGAACTGGCGCAGTATTTCCGGCCCTTGCGTATTGTCTGCCACCCCATGTTTGACGACCGTTATTACGTGGATTGTGATGATTTATGGCTGGAGGCTTCTGTCAAATCCTGGGCGGAACTGATTCCCCTGGCCAAAGAATATGACACTGTTTTATCTTTGGAAAACGTCTATGACAAGGGCCCTCGTTTATTACGGCGTCTCTTTGAAGCGCTTGCTTCGGACAGCGTTTGTTTTTGTTTCGATACGGGACATTTCAATGCTTTTTCTTACGCCTCGCTGAAAGTGTGGTTCAGGGAACTGGGCAAGTATTTAGGGCAGCTGCACCTGCATGACAATTTCGGGCAGAAAGACGAGCATTTGGCAGTGGGCGAGGGCACTTTTCCGTTCGCGGAACTTCTTGCTGTTCTGGACAAAAGAAAAATCAAACCGGTGATTACGCTGGAGGCGCATGACCAAAAGGCACTCTGGAAATCACTAGAAAACATCAAAGAAGCAGGCTTTCTGGATTTTATTTAAGCGGCTGGTTCCGGCGCGTAAAAAATCGGGAAATTTAAATGCTCAAATATATCATCAAAAGATTGCTTTTCATGATTCCGCTTTTACTGGGAATCACCATTATTTGTTTTGCGGTAATGCGTTTGGCTCCCGGCTCGCCCACCGATTTGCAGACGCAGATGAACCCCAAGGCTTCCGTGGAAATGAAAGAGCAACTCCGGGCCTTGTATGAGTTGGATAAGCCGGTTCATGTGCAGTATTGGTCATGGCTGAAAAAAATCACCAGGGGCGATTTAGGAACATCCTTTGCAAGTGACCACCGGCCGGTGGCGGATAAAATTCTGGAGCGCCTGCCGATAACCATTTCGATCAATCTTTTGTCTCTTTTGATAATTATCGCCGTGGCTGTACCCATCGGTGTGCTTTCTGCCGTTCATCAGGATTCCCTTTTTGACAAAATAACGGCGGTGGTGGTTTTTATCGGTTTTGCCGTGCCCACTTTCTGGTTGGCTCTTTTGTTGATGATATTTTTCGGCATTCATCTGGGCTGGCTGCCGATTTCCGGCCTGCGATCGCTCAATTACGAATATATGAGCACATGGATGCAATTTGTTGACCTGGCGAAACATCTTGTTTTACCCGTGCTGGTTTCCGCGTTTGGCGGACTGGCAGGTCTTTCGCGCTATATGCGGGCGAACATGCTGGAAGTAATCCGCCAGGATTATATTATGACGGCGCGCGCCAAGGGTTTATCCGAGCGTGTTGTTATTTATAAACACGCACTGCGCAACGCGCTTTTGCCCGTGATAACGATTTTGGGGCTTTCTATTCCCGGGCTTATTGGCGGCAGCGTTATTTTTGAAANNTGGGACAGCTTTTTTATATGTCGGTAATGGCGCGTGATTATCCTACGGTGATGGGCATTTTGCTCATCGGCGCAATTCTGACGCTTCTGGGCAATTTAATCGCTGATGTCTCCTACGCGGTGGCGGATCCGCGCATCAGGATATCCTGATAGCGCCGTAATATTTTGGTGCTGATAAATTATGAACTTTTGGGAAACATTTTACAAAAACAAGTTGATGGTCGCGGGCGCGGGTATTGTTTTGCTGCTTTTCATCGTTTCCGTTCTGGCGCCGTGGCTTGCGCCTTATGATCCCGGAGAAATCAATTTGCAGAACGTTCTGGCGCCTCCTTCCTGGCAGCATCTATGCGGGACGGATCAACTGGGAAGAGATGTTCTCTCGCGGGTGATCTGGGGTGCGCAAATTTCTCTTAAGGTCGGTTTTGTCGCCACTGGTATTGCCATTATCATCGGCACGATTCTGGGCGCGATTGCCGGTTTTTACGGCGGCTGGGTGGATGTTTCCATAATGCGCTTTGTGGATATCATGCTTTGTTTCCCNNTTTTTCTGATTCTGGCGGTAATCGCCTTTCTGGAGCCTTCCATCTGGAATATCATGATTGTGATTGGTCTTACGGGGTGGATGGGTGTGACGCGCCTGGTACGCGCGGATTTCATCTCGCTGAAAGAACGTGATTTTGTTCAGGCGGCCAGAGTGATTGGCGCGAGCGACGCGCGCATTATTTTTCTGCATATTCTGCCCAACGCCTTTGCCTCGATTTTGGTTGCCGCGACGTTGGGCATTGCCGGAGCGATTCTTACCGAATCGGCGCTTAGCTTTTTGGGCATCGGTGTTCAGCCGCCCACGCCCAGCTGGGGCAATATTTTAACCGCCGGCAAGGACAATATCGATATTGCCTGGTGGCTTTCTCTCTATCCGGGGCTGGCGATATTGATCACCGTGGTAGGATATAACCTGTTGGGAGAAGGAATCCGTGACGCGCTTGACCCCCGTCTGAAAAAATAATCATGAGAAATTTTTCGTGGAATATTTTCTGATGAACGATTGCGTGGCGAATTTTGTCAGTGTTCCCAGATAATGCGGGGCGCGCGCCAGCCACGCGCCAAAAAGAAAAACAAGGCACGAAATCGCATAAATTGTTGGGCCGCCGATAACGGCAATGAGCGGTTCTTTATACCATACGGCCAGAACGCCCAGCGCGGCGATTGCCGGCCAGCCGATAACGTAACTAAAGGCCATCAGAAACAATCCGGTAATCAACCGCGGGGTAGGGCGTTGCTTGAATTCGCTCAAATCTGCCGGATTTTCCATCAACTTGATGATGAACTTTTTTTGAGAAAGGTAATTGGCGATTTTCCTACACATTATAATAAAATCAATACACGAGCCGGCGTCTTTGTGCAATTGGTTTTATGCGGTTTTTAAGCTGATTGTTGACAAGCGAGAGAACGCATTATAGAGTGCTGCGATAAAAATGGTATCTGTGAAATAAAATGACGACTGAAACCAACCCCTGGGATTTTTTTGACCGCCTCTACTGCATTTCTTTGAAGCAACGTGAAGACCGTCGCCAATCGGCAGTTGAGGAATTTGCCAAAGTAGGCTTGGCCGACAGAGTGGAATTCATTGTCAGCGAGCGATTACCCTACGATATCATGCAACAGATTTACGAGTCGCATATGACCTGTCTCCAGAAAGGCCTGGAAGCGGGAGCCCGAAATATTGTGGTTTTTGAAGATGATGTGGAATTTGAACGCTTTGACCCGCGAAAACTGCAAAGCTGCGTGGAATTTTTAAAGCAAAATCCGCGGTGGAAAGTTTTTCTTTTCGGCGCTTTGATCCGCGCGAGCGGGAAAACTTCCAATCCATGCGTGCAGAAAGTCCGCTATCAAAGTTTGACCCATGCCTATGCTTTAAACAGTGATTACGCGCAAACGCTGGCCTATGTGCCGTGGCAGGGGATTGCCAATGATACGCTTTTTCGTCCGCTCAAAGATGATGTTTACGCGGCTTGCCCTATGTTCGCGTTTCAGAAAGATTTTTCCTCGGATAATATAGAATATCTTCGTCTAGAGCGTTTTAGGAAGTTATTTGGCGGACTGAGACGCATCCAGAAAGGGATTGAATTCTACCGCCGTCACATGTTCAGCATCTACGCCGTGCAGATTGTTTTAATTCTTCTTGTGGTGATTTATTTGTTTTGTCGGTAACAATTAATATACTAACTTAGTTTTTTTCGATATTTTTGGATACCCTACTCTATTTCTAAAAAAATGCAAAAAGAAAAATATCCGTAAAAAACAGCTATAAATATACTTTTGCCCCTTGGTATTTTGTGGTAATAAAGACCAAAAACCAAGTTGGTTATTTATCTGAAAAACGCCAAAAACGCATCGCGTTAATTATTTCGGCAACTTAATCTACGGCAATCATTACATTGGAAGCTTTGATTACGGCGTATGCGGTTTTGCCCGGTTCCAACCCGAGGTTTGTAGCGGATTCTTTGGAGATAATTGATACAAGCTGTGTGCCTCCGGGCAGCTCCAAAACAACTTCTGAATTAACGGCGCCGGTAGTAACTTTTACGACTTTGCCTTTTATTATGTTACGAGCGCTGATTTTCATGACATCCTCCTTTTTGAAATAAGGATTTGTTTGAAAAGTATACTTCTAAAATTACTGCGTGTCTATTCAATCATTTTGCCAGCCAGCCTAAGCCCTTGGCGTGCAGGCTCTGAATATAGAGACGGTCTTTTGTTTCCGTAACGCCGGTTGTTTCCGGATACGCGCCTTGGGGATCCTGTAAATCAGCAACTACCGTGCCGTCTTCGATGAAGGCGAAAACATGACTGTAAGCTTTGGGCACGGGCCACAGCGCGCGCGGCAGGCGCATGCTGAGTTTGCGTTTAAAGAGGTTCGGCATCATTTTATCGGCGGTGGGATTGCGCGGCTTAACCAGACCCACCCAGATTTTGCCGTTAATGCCTCGCATTAAATTATCGGGATAGCCGGGCAGATTTTCAAAAATAACTCTGGCCAGCCTGCTGGGATTGGCGATATCCAAATCGCGCAGATTGACCGAAATTTTCCAGACGCGGTATTTACCTGTTTCGGCCACAAATAGCCACTGTTCATCTCTGCTCAACGCGAGACCGTTGGCAAAGCAAAATCCTTTGGCCACCACGCGGGTGATTTTATTTTCGGGGTCGTATTCTAGGATACGGCCTGTGGCCGACTGTTCCATAATATCCAGAATACTGGCGTTGAACACGCCGCCCCATTGTTGGGGAGAAAAGCGGCGTGACGCGTCACTGAAATAAATTTTACCATTTTTAGACACCACCACCGCGTCAGCGTAACGAATCGGGTCGCCGTAGACTTTGTCGGTAAGTAGGGTTATTTGTTTGTCACGGCTGATGGAAAGAAGTCCTTTGACGGCGTCGGCGGCAATCATATTGCCGCGCCCGTCGAAATCAAAACCCAAAACGCGTCCACCTGTATTGATAAAAACTTCCTGATTACTACCATCGGGGTTCATGCGCAGGATATTGCCGCTGGCAACGGTGGTGTAAAGCTTGCCGTCTTTACCGATGAAGATATGTTCCGGACCTTCTTCATTTCCCAGATCAATCATCTTCAAAGCGGCAAGTTTTGTGTTAACCTCATGAGGGCCGACATAGCCCGGCGCTTTGGGTGCGTCCCAGGCCACGGGCTTTATGGGAACAGGCCAAAACAGTAGGTAGACGGTCAGAAATAAAAGAATAACGCAAATTGAGGCGATAATAAATTTTTTCATAATAATTCCCCTTAAAATAACATATATTTATTAGTAAATTAGATACTAATTTTAAAGCGGTATATTATTATGTTTCTTTTTTACTCTCGTTTCTTTTTTGTCTTTTAGTGCCTCCAAGAGAGCAATAATTCTGATTCTCGTTTCGCGCGGAGCGATAATTTCATCAATAATACCTAAAGATGCCGCGAAATACGGATTGTTGAATTTGTCTTCATAGGCGGCGACAAGTTCCGCTCGTTTGGCCGCGGGATCACTGGCCGCGGAAATTTCCGCGCGATAAATTATGTTACAGGCTCCTTCCGCCCCCATCACGGCGATTTCCGCCGTCGGCCAGGCCATAACATAGTCCGCGCCCAACTGCTTGGAGCACATGCCCAGATAAGCGCCGCCGTAGGCCTTGCGCGTGA
>DIEW01000041.1:0-1202 GCA_002418825.1 Syntrophaceae bacterium UBA5764
CCCTGTTCGGAGATCCTCTACGACCAGGGCGAGGGGACGGGCTGCGGCCGACCGGAGTGCGACATCCATTGCGAATGCGACCGCCACCTCGAGATCTGGAACCTCGTCTTCACCCAGTTCGACCGCGACGCCGGCGGGACGCTCAACCCCCTGCCGAACCCGAACATCGACACGGGCATGGGGCTGGAGCGCCTGGCCGCGGTTGTAAAGGGCGTGAAAAGCAACTACGACACTGATTTATTCACTCCTATTATCAAGTTTGTCGAAAAGTTCAGCGGCAAAGCATACGGTAAAAAGGCGGAAGATGATGTTTCCATCAGAGTCATCGCCGACCACAGCCGGGCAGTAACTTTTCTTATTGGCGACGGCATTCTGCCTTCCAACGAAGGCCGCGGTTATGTGTTGCGTCGCATTTTACGCCGGGCGGCGCGCCACGGCAAGATGCTCGGCATCAATAAGCCTTTTTTGCATCAGTGCGCTCAAGTGGTAATTGAGATGATGAAAAACGCTTATCCGGATCTGGTTGATAAAGCTTCCTACATTACAAAAGTCATTCTGAACGAAGAACAGCGTTTCATGGAAACGCTGGACGCGGGCCTGCGCATTTTACAGGAAGAAACAGCGGCACTGAAAAAAGCAGGCAAGTCGGTTTTGTCCGGGGCGGTGGTTTTTAAATTATACGATACTTATGGATTTCCCACGGATTTGACGGCAGATATCATCAAAAAAGATAAAATCACGCTCGATAACGAAGGATTTGAAGCGGAAATGGAGCGCCAGCGTGAGCGCGCGCGGGAAGCCTGGAAAGGCAGCGGCGAGGAAGCCATTGCCGCCTGTTACCTGAAAACGACGAGCGCTGGCGTCATTACAGAGTTTTGCGGTTATGAAAATGTAACCAAAGAGCAGTCAAAAGTTACGGCGATATTTATGGACGGAAGTCCTGTGCAGACGATTGCCGAAGGGCAACGCGCGGAATTGGTTTTCGATGAAACTCCTTTTTACGGCGAGGCCGGTGGTCAGGTGGGAGATACCGGTTATCTTGAAGGCGATGGTTTTTATTTCGAAGTTCAGGAAACAAAAAAACCTCTGGAAAATTTTATTGTTCATAAAGGTGTCGTGAAGAAGGGAAAAATAAAAATCGGCGATCAGGCTCGTCTGATTGTGGATGAAGAAAACAGAAAAGCGATTGCCGCCAATCATTC
>DIEW01000041.1:1214-14959 GCA_002418825.1 Syntrophaceae bacterium UBA5764
GCGATCACATCAAACAATCCGGTTCTTTGGTAAACGCCAAACGTCTGCGGTTTGATTTCACTCATTTTTCCAAAATCAGCGATGAGGAACTCAGGCGCGTCGAAGAAATCGCCAACGAAATTATTCGCAAAAATCTTCCGGTAGCGACGGAAGTATGCTCACTGCAGGACGCTTTAAAGACTGGCGCGACGGCAGTGTTTGATGAAAAGTACGGTGAGACGGTGCGCATCGTTAAAATGGGTGAGATGAGCATGGAACNNGAACTTTGCGGCGGCACGCACGTCAGGCGCACCGGCGATATCGGCTTGTTGAAGATTGTCCATGAATCGGCAATTGCCGCCGGCGTGCGCAGAATCGAAGCCGTGACCGGCAAAGAGGCGCTGGCGCATGTACAAAAAGTCGAAGAGGAATTAAATGGAACTGCGGGATTGTTTAAGGCTAGTATTCTTGAAGTTCATGATCGCGCCGAGAAATTACTCAAGCACATAAAAGAACTGGAAAAAGAAATTGAAACGCTCAAAGGAAAACTTGCCGTCAGGGATTCCGGTGATCTGATAAGCCAGGCCAAAGAAATAAAAGGAGTAAAAGTGCTGGCCGCCGAGGTCGATATCACCGATGCCAAAACCTTGCGCGATTTCGGCGACAAGCTGCGTGATAAAATCGGTTCAGGCCTTATTCTCTTGGGCGGTAAAAGCGCCGACAAAGTCATGCTTCTTTGCATGGTAACAAAGGATTTGACTAAAAAATATCACGCCGGAAACATCATCAAAGAAATCGCGCCACTCGTTGGCGGCAGCGGCGGCGGTCGTCCCGACATGGCCCAGGCCGGCGGCACAAAGCCGGAAAATTTACCCCGGGCGCTGGCGCATCTGGATAAAATTCTTGCTTAACATTTTTTAAGAATTATTTCGAAGAACCGCCGTTTTCTTCCTAACAATAATGTGGATTTCTGCCCCTGACTTTAAAGGCGTTGTCTGCATTGTTCATCAATGTGCCTTCATCCTGGCTATGAATAAGATACGGACGTGCCGGTACTTACCATTTTGGCCATTTTCCCTGCTCCCCTAGGGGGAAGATTTGTTAGATGCCTTGATTATTTTTTGCGTAATGTGCAACTTATTTACATGACGAAAAAAGCAGGCCTTTTTTTCAGGGAAACAGATGAGAACGGTCGTTGAATGGGTCAATTATCGTTTTGTTATTTTCCAGACGGACAATTGTTTTGGATGCCGTATCCACGCAGGAACGGCGGAATTCGTCCAGGCTGATTTCACGCAGGCGGCAAAGTATGGCGGCGATGGTGAAATTATGAGAAACGATTAATGTGTTTTTTCCGCCGCCGATTATTTTTTCTACGGCGCACCAGGCACGGTTTTGCACTTCAATCAAAGACTCGCCGTTGGGCATTTTAACCGAGGCAGGATTGGTGATCCATTTTTTCAGGAATTCTTTCTGGTCGTTCATTAGTTCCCGGAAAGACAGTCCCTCAAAATCACCCGCATCGAGTTCTATCAGTTCACATTGCGTTTGAATATCGAGGTTGTGAAACTCGTTTATTATCCTGGCCGTCTGAATGGCTCTTTTTAGCGGGCTTACAAGAATTGCCTCAATGTTATGGTTTTTTAATGACAACGCCAGAAGTTGCGCCTGTTTTATGCCTTCGTCACTCAGTTCAACATCCGTTATCCCCTGAACGCGGCCCTCTTTATTCCAGAGGGTTTCGCCATGACGGATAAAAATCAATTGCATATTTGTTGTCCTGTTATATTTAATTTGAAGATTATAAGCGCCAGCGGCATCGATGTCAAAACTTTTATTTAACGCGTGATGATTCGTGGTGAATTAAGCTTGACAGGCAAGAAGTGAGTTTTTATACTCTATAAACGAAAATATAAATTTAAAAGCAATTCGTGGCAACAACTGTAAAAAACCTTGGTCTGCACAGGAAAAGCGAGATGGCCGACACGCAGAAAACAAGATACCACGTATGAAATATTTGCCCTCCATATTCACCACAGTTTTTTCCGGCAAAATGGGTAAGCAAAATGTCCGTCTGCTTCTGAGATATATTTTTGTTCTTGCTTTGCTGATAAGTTTTTACAGCATTATTTTCCATTATTTAATGGCGGCCGAGGGGCAGAAACACTCCTGGATTACCGGTTTCTACTGGGTCTTGGTTGTCATGTCTACGTTAGGTTTCGGCGATATCACCTTCACATCAGATGTCGGCCGTTTGTTTTCTATCATTGTGCTGGCATCGGGCGTTATTTTTTTGTTGATTTTGCTTCCCTTTATTTTCATCAAGTTCTTTTTCGCGCCCTGGATGGACGCACAGGCAAAGAGCCGCGCCCCCCGTGAGTTGCCGCCGGATACGGCAGGACATGTTATCATAACAAATTATGACGCCGTGACAACAAGTCTTATCGAAAAGCTGACAAGCTATAAGCAAAATTACGTGGTCATTGTCGACAATCTTCATCGCACGCTGGAACTTTATGATCTGGGAGTTTATGTGGCGCTGGGCAGTATAGACGATCCCCAAACATACAAGCGGCTTCAAGTTCAAAACGCTGCGTTGGTGGTGGCCACGAACAGCGACCAAGTCAACACAAATGTTACTTTTACCGTCCGGGAGATGTCCGAGCGTGTTCCAATATTTGTGACGGCGGATTCCCCGCATTCGGTGGATATTTTGACTATGGCTGGAAGCTCTCATGTTTTGCTGCTTTATGACATGATCGGAAAATCACTGGCCAGCTTGACCATTGCGGGCGATTGCAAATCTAACGTCATTGGCCGTTATGAGGATCTGATTATCGCGCAGGCGCCTGTTATTGGGACGCCTTTGGAAGGGAAAACAATCATGGAAAGTGATTTGCGCAAGCTCTACGGTCTTTCCGTGGTGGGTATTTGGGAAAGAGGTAAGTTTACCCTTCCAAGACCGGATACAATTATCGACCGCACAAGCGTTCTTGTTTTTGCTGGTTCGGCCAAGGCGCTGGATGCTTATGACGAGGTATATTCATTTTACCACATATGTAAAATAGCCGGTGACCCTGTGATTATTATCGGGGGCGGACGCGTGGGGCTGGCGGCGGCCGCGCGTTTCCGTGAAAGGGAAATTCCTTATCTGATCATAGAAAAAAACTCGAAAAAAGCCCGCCCGGGCGATAATTACGTGTTTGGCGATGCCGCGGATATAAACACGTTGGAAAAGGCCTGGTTTGAAAAAGCGCCTGCGGCATTAATCACGCCTCATGATGACGCCACGAATATTTACCTGACGAAGTATTTGAGAAGTTTGCGGCCGGATATGCAGATACTCAGCCGCGCCAGCGCGGACAGAAATGTTTCCACGCTGCATCGCGCCGGCGCTGATTTTGTCATCTCCAATGCATCACTGGGCGCTAATATCATTTTCAATTTTCTCAGAAACGAAGATACATTGCTTCTGACCGAAGGATTGAATATCTTTCATCTTAAGGCCCCGGAGTCTCTTGTCGGGAAAACACTGCTGGAGTCCGGTATTCGCGAGAGAACCGGATGCACGGTGATCGCTATTTCACGTGACGGGAAAATGTCCATCAATCCGGAGGCCAAAACGGTAATCAAAGAGGATGATGAGCTGGTGCTAATTGGCACGTTTGACGCGGAAAAATCTTTCCTGCGTGAAATAAAGACGTAACAGACCTTACACAATGTTGTGTCGCAGCTAATTTGTGCAGGAAGTTGTCTTGGGACGTTTCAATTTTCTATCAGATTTTCGATAATCAGCCTTTTCCCCAGCAGTTTGTTCGCCTGTTCGAGTTTTTCGCGGGCGGCGTAGACGGCAACCGCCTCCTTTTTTGTATCTGCAAAGAAATATTTATCCAGAGTTTCTCTGACTTTTTGTGAAGTAACGGAAAAAACCGCGTTTCTGAACTTTTGTCTCATTTCATCATTTAGCCCCGCGAACTGGCGCATCATGGCCGTATGCCCGTATCCCGCAGGATCCATGGGTTTATCCAGCGCCCCCAATGTGCTGATGATGGCTTTTTCCAAGTCTTCTTCGGGAAGAAGATGACGTGAATAAAATTTTTGCGCCTCCTCAAAAATTTTGAGCGTTTGCACAATGTGCGGGTCGCGGTAGGAAAGAAAAGAAAAAAGTTTGGAAAAAGCGTCGAAAGAAGACATGCCGCCGTAAGCCCCTCCCTGCACGCGGATGTGTTTGTAAAGGTAAGTAGTGGAAAGTTCGCGGGAGACCAGCGTGAGAATCGGTGCTGCCGGGTCGTTATAGGCCGGTGCTTCGAGAACGCGGGCGACGTAAAACACCTGCGTGGGAACGGCAATGCCGGCGTGTACAGACGTCAGCTGCGGCTCTTGCCGCCTCGGTGTATCGGATTTTTCAGGAATATTTTCCAAAAGAGTTAGAATATTATTTTTGACCTCTTTGATTCCTTTTTCTTCCGCGGTGATATTGATGAAAAGGTTTTCTTTGGTGAAAACAAGAGCTTTTAATTGCCCGAGCTTGTCGCGTAATTCTTTGTTCATTGAGTGAAAATTCTGGGCTATCCGCTGCATAAATTTAAACTGCGTGCGGCCGTGCCATTGTTCGTCGCGCCAGCCGGGGAGAGTTAAAGCGCCCCCTGCCGCTCTCTTTGCAAAAATATGGCCGGCAGGAACAATCGCCGACTGCAGGGAATTTTTCCTTTCCGCGATTAGATCGTACATCCTGTCGTTGTCTTGCAAGTCTCCTTCCCGCAGAATATCCGTAACAATGGCCACCGCCTGCGGAATAGTGCGGTACAATGCCTTGAAAGAAAAGATCATTTTTTGCCAATAGCCATTGCCGTCTGCGGAAAAGCCTGCAGTCAGGTCATAGCCAAAACCGCCCATATTCATAGAGATGCGCTTGGCCATTTCCTCGTAAGTAAACCCCGCGGCTCCCATCCCGGTCATGATTTTGCCTAGGAGAGGCAGGTAGGATTGGAGTTCTTCCGGAATATTGGCGATGTCAAAGGACAGATCAATATAAGCGATACCGTTGGTGAAAAGATCGTGCTCGAGAATATTTATTCCGGTGATAGTTGCGCTCTGTGAAGGAATAATTTCTATCCGGCGCGGAATTTCTTCCAATTTCAACCTGAGCAGAGTTTTCACCGCTTTCGGCGAATCCGCCTCCGACTGGAATTTCTTCAACTGTGAAGCCTGCTCGTCAATTTTCCGCAGCTCTTCTTCTGAAAAACCGGCTTTGATGGCGGCCATCTTATCAGTGAGTTTTTTATCATCACGTTCGGTGAAAGCAGGATCAGGCTCCATTACGGCCAAGAGACGATGACTATTTTCCAGCAGCCACTTTTTTGTGATTTTCTGGAAGATTCCCGGATCCTGCGTCCAGAGCTTGCGAACGTTCTCGATCGCGCGGGGAAAATCCATACCGATGAGCGGGTCGCCTTCATAGAGCCAGGTTTGAAAAACGCTGCTCATCAAGGTTATGCCGTAAGGGTAAGAGCCGCGGACAATTTCTCTGCCGTGAAATTCGACCTGATGCAAAACCCCTTCAACGAGTTCTCTGTCAAAACCTTGATCCACGATTTGTCGTAGCGAGTCCAGAATCAATTTCTCGACTTTTTTCACGTCGGCGCTGCCGGTATTGCGCAACCCCGCGCAGAACATTATTTGCTTGAGCTCTGATTCCATGCCGCTGACGGGAGTCAGATCCTCGCCAAGACCAGAATCAATGAGCGCCTTGCGCAGAGGGCTGGCCGCACTGCCGACGAGCAGACTCGAGATGATTTCCAGTAGAAGCACCGTTTCGTAGTCTTTGTTTTCCGTGAGCATCCAGACGACGTTGACCATTGTTTTCTTTTCCAGCGATTCTTCTTTGCCCACGGGATAAAAGCATCGAACATAACGTGGTTTGGAAAAAGCCGGTTGGCTTTTAATTTCAGAATTCACGTCCGTTTTATCAAACCCCTGAAGCATTTCGGAAAGAAAGGCCAGATGCTCGCTTGTGGGGATGTCGCCGTAGAAGAAAAACCGTGCGTTGGACGGAGAATAATAACACCGGTGAAAATCTTTGAATTGTTCATAGGTGAGTTCGGGGATAAAGTCGGGATCTCCGCCGGAATCAAAAGCATAGACACTGTCGGGGTACAGATTTTCCTGAATGGATTTGTACATCAACGCGTCAGCGGAGGAGTAGGCGCCTTTCATTTCATTATAGACGACGCCCGAGATAGTCAGCTTGCTCGATAAGTCGCCCGGCACGGTAAATTCAAGATGATGGCCTTCCTGGAGGAACGTTTCCTTGAGCATGCGCGGGTGAAATACAAGGTCGGTGTAAACGCGCGCCAGATTGTAAAAATCAGCCTTTATTTGGCTGGCTACCGGATAAATCGTTTTGTCCGGGTAAGTAAACGCGTTGATAAAAGTTTGCATGGAAGAGCGCATTAGCTCTTTGAAGACATCCTTAAGGGGATATTTTTCGGAGCCGGCCAGCACAGAATGTTCCAGAATGTGCGGCAGACCGGTCGAGTTTTCCGGCGGTGTCCGGAAGCATATCGCGTATACATTTTCTCGGTCAAATGAATGCAGGTGTAATACGCGTGCGCCGGTTTTTTCGTGTCTTATTTCATAAGCGGTCAAACGCAGCGCCGGCATGGTTTCTACGCGCAGCACATTAAACCCTTGTCTTCTATCGCCTACACCGAGAGTCGGCTGCGGAAAGTTAAGTTTATCGGGCATGAAAAAATCCTCTACGTATCCGAAAAATTCAGGAAAATGAGTGCAGTATTTATTTGAAAACCGCGGAAAATATTTTTTACTTTGTTTTCACACGTCGGTTCATTATTTCTGTTCGTGTAAACACGGCTTCGATGTCACTTACATGCTGAAGAATGTTTTCCCGGCCGCCTTCTTCGCGGTCAATGAGCGCCACGACTTTTTCCACAATCAGCCCCGTCTTTCGCGCCCGCTGAATCGCCATGATTGTCGAGGCACCCGTGGTAATGACGTCGTCAATAATAACCACTTTTTCACCCGGCAAAACGTTTCCTTCGATGGCGCTTTTTGTGCCGTGCTCTTTTACGTCTTTACGAACGATAAATGATTTTATCGGCTTGCCTTTTTGGAAAGATATGACAGAAAGAGAGTTGGCAATCGGATCCGCGCCCAGCGTGAGTCCTCCTGCGGCGGTGATATCGTTTTTTCTGAGCATGTCGAAAATAATTTCTCCGATGAGATTCATCCCTTCCGGATCGAGTGTGGTCGGCTTGCAGTTAAAATAGTAATTGCTTTTCTTGCCGGAAGCGAGCGTGAAAGGAGGATCTTCGCTGTATTTAAAAGATCTTTCAATAATGATGTCGGCAAGTTTTTTTTTCTTTTCTTCGATGGTCATCATATGTTCCTCAATTTCTCTTATGAAGATGTTTTTTTGTTTTTCAGGACAAATTTTACGGGTACTTCCACCCACATGGTAAAGGGCCGCCCCGATTTTTTTGCTGGCTCGAACCTCCACGGTTTTATGGCTTCCAGCGCCGCTTGGTCCAATATCGAATAGCCGGATGATTTGCTGATTCTTGCCTCTCCCACGCGGCCGTTAGACAGAATTTCGGCGGCAATCAGCACAACTCCTTCGTAGCCGCGGATACGGGCGATTTCCGGATAAACCGGCGGCATGTTTTCGCCATATACAGGATAGGCTGTAAAAGCGGAAGCCATTCTGTCTCCTGCTGGACCCGCCTGACGGGGAGATTCCACTGCTAACTCCGCGAGGTTGTTCCCGGCAGATGCTTGCCCGTGGTGAATCGATTCAGGCGAAGCATAGACTGCTTGCGCAAAACGATGCACGGACTGATTTTTTTCCCCGGATGTCGTATGCTGGCTGTTGGCGAAAGAAACGGAACGGGACGCCCCGCCGTTTTTGTTTTGCTCTGTGTCCGTTCCCAGAGAAACCCAGACGAGGTTCATGCCGGCGAGAGCAGGCGGGGTGAGGGTAATGTTTTTCGCCCCGAAGATTAATATCCCCAGGAGGGCAAGGTGAAATAAAACGGAGATGCAAAGCGCCCGCGCTATTTCTGATTTGCTATTTAAAAACCCGAATAAACACATAGCCGAAAAAGTTATTTTCTGATTAATTTGTCCGCTACTTTCACCGCTTGCACTCCGTCCGCGGCGTAATGAGCGCCGATGGATTGCGCGTAGGCTTCGGTAACCACCGCTCCGCCGATTAGAAAATCAGTTTTAATGCCCTTGGCGCGGGCGAGATTAATTACTTCTTTCATATTAACCATGGTTGTGGTCATCAGCGCCGAAAGCCCGATTATATCGGGATTTTCCGTTTCGGCTGTTTTAACGATTTTTTCCGCGGCAACATCCTTTCCCAGGTCGATAACGCAATATCCATAATTTTTCAAAAGCAGAGCAACTATATTTTTCCCGATATCATGAATATCGCCCTGAACGGTGGCCAGGATGATTTTCCCCTTGTTGGCCACTGCCGTTTTTTCCAGAAGCGGTTCCAAGTAATCCATGCCTTTTTTCATGGTTTGCGCCGCCGCCATCAGCTGCGGGAGAAAATAAATCTTTTTTTCGTATAAATCTCCGACGCTGACAATTGCCGGTATCATCACTTTATTAACCAGTTCAAAGGCGGCAGTGCCGGAAGACAAAGCTTCTTTGAGCAGAGGCATTATCTTTTCACTGTCTCCTTCTTTAATGGCAGAGGTAATTTTCTCCGTGATAGACATTGTTTTGCCGGTTTGCGGAGATGCCGCGGGCGCTGTCTGCTCAGAAAAATGTTCGATAAAATATTTGGCGGCATTGTCTTTGGCCGTCAGAACATCTCCTGCTTTTTTTATATTGGTAAATTCAGCTCCGGCAGGATTGGCGATAGCCATCGTTAAGCCGCAATATTGCGCCATAGCCAGAAAAGCGGCATTGAGCCAGGGACGCCCCGGCATGCCGAAAGAAACATTGGATAAACCTAATATTGCTTTACTTTTGAAAACCTGAGTGCACCAGCGCACGGTATCCAGCGTTTCTTTGGCGGCCTGAGTATCTGATGCCACGGCCATAACCAGGCCATCAACCACAAAATCATCTTTGGCTATGCCCAATTTTTTAGCCCGGGCATAAATTTTATTGATTAGAGCCTGCCGTTTTTTTGCCGTATTCGGGATATTGCCGTCGGTCAAAGGCAGAAGAATAAACATCGCGCCGTATTTCGCGGCGAGCGGCAAAAGCCTGGTAAGTTTCGCTTTTTCGCCGGAAATGGAATTAATCAGCATCCTGCCGGGATACAGGCGCAGGGCTGCTTCAATAGTTTCAACGCGTGAAGAATCAATAACCAGCGGCAGAGGGCTTACACCCGATAGAAGGCCGACAATTTTATTTATTGTTTTTACTTCATCGATGCCGGGCTGGCCGACATTGACATCAAGCATGGCGGCACCCTGGTTTTGCTGATCCAGTGCCATCTGACGGATGAGCGATGTTTTTCCTTCCAGCAATTCCTGCTGCAGAGCTTTCTTGCCGGTCGGATTAATCCGTTCGCCGACGACAATCAGAGGTTTGTTGTTTTCCAAAAGCAAAAAACCGCGCGCCGAGCTTACGGCGGCCAGAGATTTTACGCGCGGCGGTTTCGGCTTCATTTTTGCTGCTGATCTGACCAGCATTTTGATGTGCTCCGGCGTAGTGCCGCAGCATCCTCCCAGCAGATTGGCTCCCGCTGCGCTAAGCTTACGGCTGGCCGCGGAAAATTCTTTTGCCTGCATATCAAAGACGGTTTTCATGCCTTCCAGACGCGGTATTCCCGAGTTTGGTTTAGCCAAAAGCGGCACTTTGGCGTATGTTTTCATTGACGAAATAAGTTCCGCCATTTTTTCCGGACCGGTGGAACAATTGCAACCCACAGCGTCCGCGCCAAGACTCTGCAACGTGATTAAGGCGCTTACCGCGTCTGTGCCGCCCAGCGTGCGTCCATCTTCTTCGTAGGTCATAGAAACAATAGTAAAAATATTTTTCAATTCTTTTACAGCAATAAGGGCCGCTCTTGCTTCTTGGATGTCAATCATTGTTTCGATAACGATTAAATCACAGCCGCCGGCAATCAAGCCGCGCGCCTGTTCTTTGAAAGCATCAATAGCTTCCTCAAAAGGAAGGTCACCGAAAGGTTCAACAAATAAACCGGTAGGTCCGATATCGCCGGCGATCAAAACATTTTTACCGCAGGCTTTACGTGCCAGACGCGCCAGTTTTTTGTTGGTTGTCTCGACTGCATCCTGTGCCCCGTATTGTTTGAGTTTAAAACGATTCGCGCCGAAAGTGCAGGTATAAACAATTTGCGCGCCCGCCTGGGCGTAAGATGAATGTATGCCCTCCAGGATTTTCGGATTTTCGAGGCACCACGTCTCCGGGCAGACACCGGCCGGCATTCCTTTTTTCTGCAGTTCGGTGCCTGTAGCCCCATCCAATATGATGATTTTTTTCTTAATGATGTTTATTATATTTTCTTTGACCATGGGTATTTATCCCCGAAAAATTGAGTGTTTGCACATTCCTATATCATTTTTGTGTCAAGAAGTGGAATTATTTTTGATTGAATGAAAATAAATGTTTATATCAGCCGCAAAGTCCGCTTATAGCGGTGACGGATTTCTCCGGCAGCAGTATGCATTCATTTGTTATACGCACGCCGATTTTTTCCAGCGCGAGGAGTTGATAAATAATTTTTTGATTGGATAAATCAAAATCAGCGTAGCCCGCGGAAAAACGTCGGGGCAGAAGAGTTTTTTTCTCGCGGCGGATTAACTGCTTTATGTAGTCCATAATCCAGTCGAGCGCGGCGTCCGCCATCTCACTGGCGGTGGCATCGTAAATGACAGCCGCCTGCAGGTCTCCTTGCGCGCTTTTTTCTTTGATTGCCTCCGTGATTTCATTCCCCGCGGTGGCGCCCATGAGCACCGCTTCTTTGCAGTCACGAAGAAAGACAGATAATTTTTTGCTGTGGAATATTGCGTCGCCATCCAGTGATATTTTTCCATTGATGTTATCGTTGATGGCAAGACGCGTAAAAGAGCCGCGCAGAGATATAAGCGCCGTGGCTTGGGTAATGATGCGATCAGTTTCCTTTTGCGTTTTTGATGATATTTGGGATGTTGTTTTTTTAAAGCCCAGTCTCCGGTAAATTTTAACCAAGGGAGGAGAAACCACTATATTGTTCAGAAAAGTGGCGCTTGCCATAATTTTTATCCCCTAAAAGAATCAGCCGCGAGTTTGCTATTGTGCTTATCATCATACATCGTTAATTAAAAATTTTCCGCAGATTTTTTACGATGTGATCACCCAATTCTTGCGTGCCGACAAGTTTATCACCCGGTTGATAAATATCTTTGGTACGCAATCCTTCTTTTAGCGTTTGTTTGACTGCTTTTTCGATGAAGGTTGCTTTTTCCGGAAGATTCATTGAATAACGCAGCATCATCGCCACGGACAAAATAGTACCGATGGGATTAGCGATATTTTTGCCGGCAATATCGGGAGCGGAGCCGTGTATCGGTTCATACATGGCGTGATCAGAGCCAAGGCTTGCCGAAGGCAGCATGCCGATCGAACCGGTGAGCATCGCGGCCTCATCGCTCAAGATATCACCGAATAAATTTGTGGTCAGAATGACATCAAACTGCGCCGGATTGCGGATGAGTTGCATGGCGCAGTTATCCACATACATGTGGCCGAGCGCCACATCCGGATAATTTTTCCCAACTTCCGTGACAACATCGCGCCATAGTTCGGTGGACTCCAGAACATTGGCTTTATCCACGGAAACAAGATTTTTTTTGCGGCTTCTGGCGATTTTAAAAGCGTGATGGGCAATGCGGCGGATTTCATCATCGGTATAGATCATGGTGTTGATGCCGGTGCTCTGCCCGTTGTTTTCTTTAACGCCACGCGGCTGGCCAAAGTAAACGTCGCCGGTAAGCTCTCGCACAATCATGATATCGACGCCGCGCAGAATTTCCGGCTTCAATGTGGATGTGTGCAGCAATTCCTCAAAAGCGGCGACCGGGCGCAAGTTGGCAAAAAGCCCCAACTTTTTGCGCAGGCCCAAAAGCGCTCTTTCGGGGCGCACCGCGTAATCAAGACTTTCCCACTTCGGGCCGCCCACCGCTCCCAAAAGAACCGCGTCGCTTTTCAGGGCCATGTCTAGACTTTCCGGAGGCAGAGGAGTGCCGTGGGTATCATAAGCGGCACCGCCAACGCTTCCTTCATCCAGGTGCAGGTTAGCATCGATTTTTTGAGAGAGAAAATTCAGCACTTTTAGCGCCTGCGCGGTAATTTCTTTCCCGATGCCGTCACCGGGAAAAACGGCTATGGAAAAATCTTTTTTGGTCATAATTATTTCACTTTTTCGCGATGTGTTTGAGCAGGCCGCCGTCGGCAATTAACTGTTCCATAAAAGGCGGAATGGGATTGATGGAAAATGTCTTATCCGCGCCGCCGACAGAAATAATCCCCTTGACACTGTCAATACTGATTTGGACGCCTTGCGTCACCTTATCGACAAGCTCGCGGCATTCAAAAATCGGCAGGCCCATATTGAAGGAATTGCGATAAAAAATGCGGGCAAAGCTTTTGGCCACCACGCAAGAGATCCCCGCCGACTTGATGGCGATGGGTGCGTGTTCGCGCGATGATCCACAGCCAAAATTTTCTCCGCCAACGATGATATCACCGGGTTTCATTTTTTTTACAAAATCCGGATCCGCGTCTTCCATGCAGTGCTTGGCCAGCTCCTTCGGATCGGAAGTATTGAGATAACGGGCGGGAATGATCGCGTCCGTGTCAATGTTGTCACCAAATTTCCAAATTTTTCCGCTGAAATTCATTATGCAAAATCCTTTTTATGGTTAAAGTTCTTCAGGAGAAGCAATTCTGCCCAAAACGGCGGAGGCCGCAGCTACCGCGGGGCTGGCCAGATAAACCTCGCTTTTCGGATGTCCCATGCGTCCCACAAAATTACGGTTTGTCGTCGTTACCGCTCTTTCTCCCGCGGCCAGAATCCCCAGATGCCCGCCAAGGCACGCGCCGCACGAAGGCGGAGTAATTACCGCGTCAGCTTTCATGAAGATTTCCAAAAGTCCTTCCTGCATTGCCTGCTTATAAATATGCGGCGTCGCCGGAGCGATAATCAGTCGCACGTGCGGAGCGGCTTTACGTTTTTTCAGAATTTTCGCGGCCACGCGCAGATCTTCAATGCGGCCGTTAGTGCAGGAGCCGATAAGCGACTGATCGATTTTTATTTTTCCTGCCTTGCTCACGCTTTTAACATTAGAGGGCAGATGCGGGAAAGCCACCTGCGGCTCGAGCTTGCCAGCATCGATTTCAATTACCTGAGAATAACCAGCGTCGGCGTCGGAGGCGTAAAACTTATAAGGACGTTTCGCGCGGCCTTTGATGTATTCTTTCGTGATGGCGTCCGGCGCGAAAATACCGTTTTTGGCGCCGGCTTCTATAGCCATATTCGCCATGGAAAATCTGTCGGCCATGGGAAGTTTGTTTATTGTTTCTCCGGTAAATTCCATGGCCTGGTAAAGAGCTCCGTCCACGCCGATACGTCCGATAATATTAAGAATCAGGTCTTTGCCCGAAACCCACTTTTTGAGCTTTCCGTAAATAACAAATTTAATGGACTGTGGCACTTTGAACCACAGCTCGCCGGTCAGCATGGCCGCGGCCAGATCCGTGCTGCCCACGCCCGTGGC
>DIEW01000074.1:0-1924 GCA_002418825.1 Syntrophaceae bacterium UBA5764
CTTTTTGATGAAATCGAAAAAGCTCATCCCGATGTTTTTAATATTCTGCTGCAAATACTTGATGACGGGCGCTTAACCGACGGTCACGGCCGCACGGTGGATTTCAAGAACACCATTGTGATTATGACCTCCAACGTGGGCAGTCAGTGGATTCAGGATGTTGCGCTCGACGCGCGGGAAAAGCAAAACCGTGCGATGGAAGCCCTGCGCGCGACGTTCAAACCGGAGTTTCTCAACCGCATTGACGATATCATAACTTTCCGCGCGCTGGCGCTCGAGGATATAAACCATATTATTGATATTCAGCTTACGCTTATCGACCGCCGGCTTAAAGAACGGAAAATGAGTATTGAACTTTCAGGGGAAGCGAAAAAACATATCGCGCAAACCGGATACAGCCCTGTTTACGGCGCGCGTCCTTTGAAGCGGGCCCTGCAAAAATTGATTTTGGATCCTCTGGCCATGGAAATTCTCGCCGGTAAATTTGCCGAAGGAGATAAAATCAAAGTCAGTCTGTCGAAAAAAGATGAAATTATATTGACCAAAAAATAATTTTCTCATTATATAAGCTCCATAAATCAAAAAAATTTTTATCACGTGATATACGGAGGAAATGCTCATGGAGGAAAAGAAAAAAGATTCCGGATTTGTGGTAAAAGATAAACGGCTTTTTGGAGAAGACGCTGAACCACGTCCCCAGGATGAACAACCCGCCGCAACGCAAGATAAAAAAGAAAAACCCCCGGAAAAGCCAAAAAAAGTTTCAGAACAGGAAACCGATTATCCAACCGTAAATTTTACCAATTTTATCCTTTCGCTGAGCACTTCGGCTCTCTATCATTTCGGAGATTTCCCCGACTTGGAGGGCGGAAAAACGCAAAAAAATCTGCCGGCGGTGAAACAAACCATCGATATTCTGGATATGCTTCTTGTAAAAACCAAAAATAATCTGGACGAAAACGAAAGCCAGCTAATCCAGCAGGTGATCTACGAGCTAAAAATGCGTTTCATTAAAGAAAAGGGCTGAAATGACCTGGCGTGCTCCGGCGAAACTTAATCTTTTTCTGCGCGTTTTAGGCCGGCGAACAGACGGTTATCACGATATTTTTTCACTGATGCAGAAAATTTCTCTGTTCGACGAGCTCATATTTGAACCTCGCCCGCGGGAAATTACCATCAAATGCCCCAACTCCGATTTGCCGCTCAATGAAGATAATTTAGTTTTTCGCGCGGCAAGGATTATTTTTGATTATGCCAATTATTCTTCAGGAACGGAAATAACTCTGAATAAACAAATACCTTTGGCCTCAGGCCTAGGCGGGGGGAGTTCTGACGCCGCCACTACTTTAATGGCGCTTAACGAAATTTGTTCCCTCGGCCTGCAAAAAAAAGAGCTTATGCAATTGGGAGCGAAACTGGGTGCCGATGTTCCTTTTTTCATTTTCGGCAACAGCGCTTTTGCCTGGGGCATCGGCGATAAGTTAAAAACCTGTAAAAATCTTCCCAAATTGCACTTCGTGCTGATTAATCCTCAGTTCCCCCTTTCCACAAAAACTGTTTATGAAAATCTCAATTTAAGATTGACAAGTGAAAAAATTAATTATAGCATTCCGCGGCTTTGGAGCCTAAGTGACGTAGCGCAGGAATTGCATAATGATTTAGAAGAAGTTTCTATCAAAATGCATCCCGAATTAGGTGATTTAAAGCAAATACTTTTACGGCATGGAGCGATTGGCGCATTGATGTCGGGTAGCGGTCCCACGGTCTTTGGCATTTACTCGGATGAAAAATCCGCGCGGGATGCTTCTTTGGCCATCGCCAAAGAAGTTTATGGCCGGCATATGGTATTTTTTGCCTGTTCACTATAGCCACCGTGTTGTCCCGCTGTTTGATTTATTGAGTTTGGGGCGTCGTCAAGCGGTAA
>DIEW01000074.1:1931-6183 GCA_002418825.1 Syntrophaceae bacterium UBA5764
GTTCGAATCCTCCCGCCCCAGCCACGCACGGCAGCAAGAAAGGATATAAATGTTAGAAAAGATTAGAATATTTTCCGGGAATTCCAATATTCCTCTGGCTAAAGATATTTGCAAAAAACTCGGTGTACCGTTGGGCAAAGCGAATGTGACGACATTCAGTGACGGCGAAACACAGGTAGAAATAAACGAAAACGTTCGCGGTATGGACGTTTTTATTATTCAATCCACCTGCTCGCCGGTAAACGTCATGTGTATGGAACTTCTCATTATGATTGACGCAATGAAACGCGCGTCCGCCGACCGGATTACCGCTGTCATCCCCTATTACGGTTACGCCCGGCAGGATAGAAAAGTGGCACCCCGCGCGCCGATTTCCGCCAAACTGATAGCCGACCTTATTACCACTGCCGGCGCCAACCGTGTTCTGTCTATGGATTTACATGCGGGCCAGATTCAGGGCTTCTTCAACATTCCTGTAGATAACCTTTTTGCCACACCTGTTTTGCTCGAGTATATGAAGCAAAACTATCTCAACGACACTGTAGTTGTGTCACCCGACACCGGCGGCGTGGAACGCGCCCGCGCGTTTGGCAAGAGAATGGAGGCATCACTAGCCATCATTGACAAAAGGAGAGAAGGTCCCAACGAATCTCAAGTAATGAACATTGTGGGTAACGTAAAGGACAAGAAAGCCATCATTCTGGACGATATGATAGATACTGCCGGAACGGTAACGCAAGCCGCCGAGGCGCTCAAAAAAGCGGGCGCCATGGAAGTATGCGTATGCTGTACGCACCCGGTTTTATCCGGCCCCGCACTTGATCGGCTTGAAACATCGGAAATCAAGGAAGTTATAGTCACAGACACGATACCGCTTACCGACAGGGCAAAAAAAATCAAGAGAATAAAAGTTCTGTCCGTCGCCGGATTGTTGAGTGAGGCTGTGCGCCGTATTTATTATAATGATTCTGTANNAAGCTCATTATTTATATAGGAGGAAAAAATGGAGGTAACCGATTTAGCGGCTCAAATACGCAAAGAACAGAAAAAAGGGCCGGCACGCCGCCTTCGCAAAAACGGCTTCGTCCCTGCTGTCTTTTACGGCCGCTCCGCCGAAAATATGTTACTGGCGGTAAAAAATGACACTTTGGTCAAAATACATAGGAACAAAAAAGACCATGCCTTTATCAAATTAATAATTGATGACGGCGAGAAAAAAATAGAAAAGCTGTCCTTGATCAAGGAATTACAGATTCAGCCTTTAACGGGCCGCTTTTACCATGCTGATTTTTATGAGATTGACATGAAACACAAGCTCACCGTTGATGTTTCCTTAAATCTTGTCGGCAAACCTGTGGGTGTAGATAACGGCGGTGAATTGCAGCATATCAAACGAGAAGTTAAAGTTTCATGCCTGCCCGCAGACCTTCCCGATCATATCGATGTCGATGTTACCAGCCTCGATATCGGAGACTCGATTAAAGTAAAGGATATGAAAGTTCCCGAGGGAGTCACCATTATTGACCCTCCTGATGCGGCGGTGGCCTCTGTAGCTGTAATTAAGGTAGCCAAGTTAGAAGAAGCCGCTGTGGAGGTTACGGCTGAAGAAGGAGCGGTTGCGGAAGGCGCTGAAGCTACCCCGGCCGCTGAAGCAGCTGCTGCGGCACCTGCGGAAAAAGCAGAAAAGGACAAAAAAGAAAAAAAGGAAAAATAATACCGGGTGTAATGATTGTGCCCCTCAATGCTTTCAAAAATACTTCAGCGCTTTAAAGGTGCGAGGGAGCCTGTCATGTATTTAATTGTTGGCCTGGGCAATCCGGGGAAACGCTATAAATTAAGCAGGCACAACATCGGTTTTATGGTGGTTCAGAATCTGGCCACCAAAATCGGTGCGGAGTTAAAACAAAAAAGCTTTGATGCTCTGTGGGACAAGGGCCAGATTAAAGGCAAAAAAGTTATTTTAGCTCTGCCTCAAACATACATGAATTTGAGTGGTACTGCGGTGAGGCAGTTACAGTCGTTCTTTAAAACTGATATCAGCAAAATCATTGTTGTTCATGATGATCTTGATTTGCCTTTCGGCGCCCTTCGCCTGAAAACTTGCGGAGGAAACGCGGGACATAAAGGGTTGTCATCCATCACCTCCCATCTTGGTTCTTCCGATTTTACAAGGATAAGACTGGGAATCGGCAAACCGTTTGACAAATCCCTCACTGAAGGTTATGTCTTGGAACCTTTCACTGATGAAGAAAAAAGCATTTTGCCGGAAGTTATAGATTGGGCAAGCGATGCATGCGCTGAAATTGTTTTGACGAATATGGTAACAGCTATAAACAAGTACCAGACAAAAAATATAATTTTCCACAAAAAGGAGGACTAGTTAATGTTGCAAAACAAAAGAACTATCTGGACAATTTTACTGAGCGGCATTGTTTTTCTTTTGCTTGCCGGTACCGCTTCCGCTGGCGAAGCGGATATCAAGTTGCCCGATCTGACCAATATCGCCTTTCTTGGAGGCAGTTTGACGGGCATGATGATTTTAAACATTGGACTGGGTATTTGCGTCATCGGAATGGTTTTCGGTTTGATACAATACATGCAGACAAAAAATCTTCCCGCGCATCAGTCAATGTTGGATGTGTCTAAAACCATCTGGGAAACCTGTAAAACCTATTTGCTGCAGCAGGGTAAATTTTTGATCGGCCTGTGGATACTTATCGCCGTGTGTATCGTTTATTATTTTTACGGCCTGCAGGGAGCAGAATTTAACGGCGTGCTGATTATTCTCTTCTGCTCGGTGATGGGAATTCTTGGTTCCTATGGTGTCGCCTGGTTTGGTATCCGCATCAATACCGTCGCCAATTCCCGAGCTGCTTTTGCTTCCATGAGCGGCAATCCTTTGAACATCGTAAATATCTGCCTGCGTTCCGGTATGAGTGTCGGCCTTCTGCTGGTCAGCATTGAACTGTTTTTCATGATTATCATTCTGGCCTATATTCCCAAAGAATTAGCCGGTCCCTGCTTTATCGGTTTTGCCATCGGTGAATCGCTCGGCGCTTCCGCTCTGCGTATCTGCGGTGGTATCTTCACCAAGATTGCTGATATCGGTTCTGACCTGATGAAAATCGTTTTCCATCTTCCTGAAGACGACCCCAAAAACCCCGGTGTCATCGCCGATTGTACCGGTGACAACGCTGGTGACAGTGTCGGCCCCACGGCAGACGGTTTTGNNTTGAAACCTACGGCGTTACCGGTGTCGCCCTGATTGCCTTCTTGGCTCTGGCGCTCGCCTCTACTCCGGAAATGGGCGGCAAACTTATCGTCTGGATTTTTGCCATGAGAATTCTTATGATTTTGACTTCTCTCGCATCGTATTTTGTCAATGACGCCATCAGTAAAGGCGCTTTCTCCGGTAAAAAAGATTTTAACTTTGAGCATCCGCTGACCAATTTGGTCTGGATAACATCCCTCGTCTCCATCGGCGTTACTTTTCTCGCCAGCTATTATCTGCTGGGAGACCTGACTGAAGAGGAATTACAGAGTTTGTGGTGGGCACTGGCGTCAATCATCAGCTGCGGCACTATCGCCGGCGCGTTGATTCCGGAATTCACAAAAATATTTACCAGCACATCTTCCCGTCATTGCGAGGAAGTTGTCAACGCTTCCAAGCAGGGCGGCCCCTCACTGAATATTCTTTCCGGTCTGGTTGCCGGTAATTTTTCGGCGTTCTGGTTAGGATTAGTTATCACCTTCTTGATGTTTGTTGCTTATATGGTATCACAAAATGCAGCTATCATGGCCATAATGCCTGAAGCGTTTAAATTTGCCGCTCCCGTGTTTGCCTTCGGTCTGGTGGCTTTCGGTTTCTTGGGCATGGGCCCGGTAACCATCGCCGTGGACAGCTTCGGGCCGGTCTCAGATAACGCCCAGTCCATTTACGAGCTTTCCATGATTGAATCACGCAAAGACGCTAAAGCCGTTGTTAAACAGCACTATGGCATTGAACCGGACTTTGAACTGGCTAAACACTTTTTAGAATCGGCAGATGGCGCGGGCAATACTTTTAAAGCTACGGCAAAACCCGTGTTGATCGGTACCGCTGTCGTCGGCGCTACTACGATGGTGTTCGGCATCATCATATTGCTGGAAGGTCTTTTCGGTAACGTTATCGCCAAACTATCGCTTGTACAGCCGGAAATCATTCTCGGTTTGATTATGGGCGGCGCGGTCATTTATTGGTTTACCGGCGCTT
>DIEW01000010.1 GCA_002418825.1 Syntrophaceae bacterium UBA5764
CTTCTTCATCATAAAGAAGTATTTTTGCTCCCATCTTATATATTCCTCCTTAAAATTATTCTTATTTTTCAATGATGCCTAAAATGTCGTCTTCTCTCATGATCAAATACTCTTCGCCGTCTATTTTGACCTCGGTGCCGCCGTATTTGCTGAAAAGAACTTTGTCGCCTACTTTTACTTCGGGTTTGATTAGTTTGCCGTCATCGGCTACCTTGCCTTTACCCACGGCCACCACTTTTCCCTCAATCGGTTTTTCTTTAGCGGTGTCGGGTATGATAATACCGCCTTTGGTTTTTTGTTCCTCTTCCAAGCGTTTTACGATAATCCTATCTTGTAAGGGTCTGATTTTCATGCTTTTTCTTCTCCTTTCTGGTTTTTTATAATTTATAATTTATTAGTACTGTTTAGAGGCGCTAACTTAAACATTTTTTTAATTATGTCAATACTTAGAGAGGTTTTTTGAAAAATTTTTTTCAGAAGCGTTTCAGGCGCTAAAATAAATTTTCCAGCATCTCTCGCAGTGAGCTGACAGTTATAACTTCCGTTTTTGCCGCGCCTATTTTACTTGCCGCTGACGCTTGAGGAACTACGCAGCGTTCAAATCCCAGCCGGGCGGCCTCCTTTATCCTTGTTTCCGTTTGAGAAACGGCGCGTACTTCACCGGTGAGGCCAACTTCTCCGAAAATAACGGTGCGCGCATCAACTGGTTTATCCAGAAAACTGGAAGCCATGGCGGCGACTACGCCCAAATCCACCGCCGGTTCAGACAGGCGGATACCGCCCGCCACATTAATGAAGATGTCGGAGCTTCCCATATGAAGACTGCAGATTTTGTCCAGAACCGCGACCAGCAGCGACACGCGATTGTGATCGACGCCTATAGCCGTGCGCCGGGGCATTCCCAGATTGCTGGGGGAAACCAGCGCCTGAATTTCGACTAAAATCGGCCTGGCGCCTTCCAGGCTGGGAACAACCACGGAGCCCGGGACATTGTACGGCCTTTCCGACAGGAAAAAAGCCGAAGGGTTGTGCACTTCTTTGAGTCCTTTTTCCTGCATTTCAAAGACGCCGATCTCATTGGTCGGTCCGAAACGGTTTTTAATGCCGCGGACTATCCGGTAAGCATGCCCCGAATCTCCTTCAAAGTAAAGAACAGTGTCCACCATATGCTCTAAAACTTTCGGCCCCGCGATGGAGCCGTCTTTGGTTACGTGTCCGATCAGAAAAACAGGAATGCCGAATTTTTTGGCAAACAAAATCAGTCTTGATGATGCTTCACGGACTTGTCCTATGCTGCCGGGTGCGGACATTAAGTCCGCCGAGTAGATAGTTTGAATAGAATCGATAACCACGATGGTGGGAGAAATATTTTTTATCTGTTCTAAAATTTTTTCCAGAGATACTTCCACGAGAACCAATAAATCTTTAGCCGCCGCACCTATTCGCTGGCTGCGCAGCTTTATCTGGCTGGCGGATTCTTCGCCGGATACATAGAGAACTTTTTGACCGGCTTTGGCCAGATTGTGCATCATCTGCAGCATGAGAGTGGATTTGCCGATGCCCGGCTCTCCGCCGATTAAAACAGCCGAGCCGTTAACGATGCCTCCTCCTAAAACGCGGTCGATTTCCGCTATTCCCGTGACCGTTCGCATGCCTTCTTCTAAAGGGATAGCTTCAATCGGCATAGGCTTACAGTCGAAGCGCATCTCCGCGCGACTGTCGGAACCGGTATTGACTATTACTTCTTCGGCAAAACAATTCCAGCCGCCGCACGAAGGGCACTTGCCCAGCCATTTGGGCGACATATAACCGCAATGCTGACAGAAGAAACTGGTTTTTGCTTTTTTCAAGAATAAGTACCTCAGGATTTACATGGCAAGAGAGCATACTTTTTCTAATTATGTCAACATATATAAAAGAAAACTATAATTGTTATGGCCGTATTAAAAAAGTTTTAATCGTTTTGTTGCTTTACAAAGATAGAGCGAGAGCCTATATTGAACAATAAAAGCAAGGAGGGGGGCGATGAAGCTTGACCGTTATTTTGAGGAAGTCAAAGGAGTTGGTATTTTGGCCACCGCGGATAAAAACGGCAGGGTGAACGCCGCCATTTACGGCAGGCCGCATTTTTTCGATGAAGAAACCGTGGCTTTTATAGCGGCGGAAAAACTGACTCACGCCAATTTGCTCTCCAGCCCCCATGCCGTTTATCTTTTTAAAGAAGCGGATAAATATGGAGGCAAGCGTTTGTATCTGACAAAAATCCGTGAAGAGAAAGACAGTCAATTGATTGAAGAAATCCGCCGTAAAAAATATAAAGAAACGGAAGGAAAATATAAAACCGGCCCCAAATATCTGATTTATTTTAAGCTGGAAAAAGTTCTTCCGCTAATCGGGGATGAACAATAAAAAAATGTAATTTATCCGGAGGAGACAAAGGTGAAAGTTTTTATAACTGGAGGCAAGGGGTTTGTCGGCACTTATCTGGCCGGGCGCTTCCATCTTCAGCCGCTGGATACTACAGTTAAATGGGACGCAGTGTTAATTTTATGATTTTATTTAAAAAAACTAATAAACACCGGCGCTTTTGAATTTTCTTGAGTAAAAATTTCATTGCTGATATGTATAACCGTTTTTAAATTTATTTATAAGGATGTTGAGTATGCAAAACCCAAATTTTAGTTCAGGACCCTGTAGCAAAAGACCAGCGTGGAGTATTGATGTCTTGAAAGGCGCGCTGGTGGGACGTTCGCACCGTTCCGCGCTGGGCAAAGAAAGACTTATCAAAGCCATTAATGAAACAAGAAATATCTTAAAAATTCCGTCAAATTATCTTGTGGGAATTCTGCCGGCTTCCGATACCGGCGNNTTTTGAATGCGCCATGTGGTCGCTTTTGGGCCCCAAGCCGGTCACCGTTTTGGTTTGGGAGAGTTTTTCCGAAGGCTGGGCGACGGACGTTAACAAACAATTGAAACTCAACCCCATGATTATCAAGGCCGATTACGGGAAAATTCCTGATCTGAGCAAAGTGGATTGGAAAACGGATGTGGTTTTTGTGGCCAACGGCACCACCAGCGGCGTGCGCATTCCTGACTGGAACTGGATTCCCGCCAGCCGCGAAGGCCTGTCTTTATGCGACGCCACAAGTTACGCGTTTGCCAACGAAATTGACTGGAGCAAAATCGATGTTCTTACATATTCCTGGCAGAAATGTCTGGGAGGCGAAGCCGCGCACGGCATGATGATTTTAAGTCCGAAAGCTGTCGCGCGCCTGGAATCTTACACGCCGCCCTGGCCGATGCCCAAGATTTTCCGTCTGAAAAAAGGCGACAAAGTCAATAAGGCGATTTTCGACGGCGATGTCATCAACACGCCTTCCATGATTTGCGTGGAAGATTATTTGGACGCGCTGAATTGGGCCGCCAAAATCGGCCTTGATGGTTTATTCAAGAGAAGCCGCGCCAATTTAAAAGTTGTGGAAGACTGGGTGACCAAAACCGACTGGATTGAATTTCTGGCGGATGATCCCAAGGTCCGTTCCAACACCTCCGTTTGCCTTTCGGTTACGCATCCGAAAGTTGCCGCGCTCGACGCGGACGCGAAAAGCAAATTTCTCAAAAGCATCGCGTCGGATTTAAGCAAAAAGAATATCGCGCATGACATCAATTCTTATAAGGACGCTCCCGCCGGTTATCGTTTCTGGTGCGGCCCGACAATTGAAGAAGCGGATATCAAAAACGCGCTGGCGGAGCTGGAAAAAGTTTTCAACGAAAAGGTCAAAACACTTTAATCCAGGAAGAATATTTTACATAATACGGGAATTACCGGACGTAATTCCCGTATTATCTGTTAAGTTACAGGAAAGTATATACTAATGGCTAACGTCGCGGTTATCGGCACACAGTGGGGTGATGAGGGCAAGGGTAAAGTCGTCGATCTTTACGCTGAACAAGCGGATGTAATCGCCCGTTTTCAGGGAGGAAATAACGCCGGACACACGCTGGTTGTTGGCGGCAGGAAAACCATATTGCATTTAATTCCTTCGGGGATTTTACATGAAAACAAAATATGCATTATCGGTAATGGAGTTGTTGTCGATCCGGCGGTTCTGCTTCAGGAAATAGAGGAATTGCACAAAGGCGCTCTTTTTCCGCCGAGCACAAAGCTGATGGTGAGCGAAAGAGCTCATTTAATCATGCCCTACCATCGCAGTATTGACCAGGCGCGCGAAGCGCACAATTCCGGGAAAAAAATCGGTACAACAGGAAGAGGAATAGGTCCGGCTTACGAAGATAAGGTGGCGCGCACGGGAATACGGGTGATTGATCTCTACAACGAAGAGACCCTCAGGGAAAAGCTGCGCCGCGCTCTGGAGGAAAAAAACTTTTTGCTGAAGAGGTTGTTCGGACAGAAGCCGCTTGACGAAAATAAAATCGCCGCTGAATGTTTTGCCTTTGCCGTTAAGTTGAAACCATACGTTGCCGACACTTCTTTGATTTTGGAAAAGGCGCAACGCGACGGAAAGAAAATTCTTTTCGAAGGAGCGCAGGGTTCCCAGCTTGACGTTGATTTCGGGACATATCCCTATGTAACTTCTTCCAACACCGCGGCAGGCAACGCTTCCTGCGGCAGCGGCATTGGAGCCAGCGCCATAAATAAAGTTGTGGGCATCTGCAAGGCTTACACGACCAGAGTGGGTGAAGGGCCTTTTCCGACGGAACTGCATGACGAAATTGGCGAACACATGCAGAAAGTCGGACAGGAATTCGGCGCCACGACCGGGCGGAAACGCCGCTGCGGCTGGCTGGACATGGTCTTGGTGAGACAGGCTGTCCGTGTTTCCGGAATCAATGCTCTGGCGATTACCAAACTCGATGTTCTGACCGGCCTGGATAAAATAAAAATCTGCGTGGGATATAAAACGGCAAGCGGTGAATACACCCATGCGGTGCCGGCTGATATGAGTATTCTTTCTCAGAGCCGTCCTGTCTATGAAGAATTCGCGGGATGGAAAGAAGATATTTTACACGCGCGAAAAATGACGAATCTCCCGCTTAACGCGCAAAAATATCTGAAACGCATGGGAGAACTCGCCGGGACAAAAATAATTCTGGTTTCGGTCGGTTCAGGAAGAGAGGAAACAATTTCACTGCAGGACCCCTTTTCTGGTTGAAATTGTGTTAGTTTCTCCTTGACACTCACCTGACTTGCTGTTAAGAGGGCACGTTCTAAAATAACCGAAAAAGTGGGCCGTTAGCTCAGAGGTAGAGCAGCGGACTTTTAATCNNGGTTCAATCCCCGCACGGCCCACCAGAAGTAAAAACAGGTTGCGATTTTATGATTGCAACCTGTTGCTGTTTTTAGAGCCAATTGTGACTAATTTGTAACTACTTTCAGAGATTTTATTTTGTGTTTCGTTAAAAGCCTGCCTTTTCTCTGCGGCTTCCTTCAAATCTTCCTGGGAAACAATGTTGTAACGGTCAAACACGCTTCTTGTCTTGTGTCCGGAGAGAGTCAGGGCCGCTCTTTCAGGAACACTGGCGCGAATCACGTTTCTCACAGCATTTTGCCCGAGGTTGCGAAACAGCAGCACTGGTTGATGAATTTTGGCACAGGCTGTATTCCATGACTTTCTGAAGCAGCTTATTTTTCCCCCGTGCCGCCAGAAACGTTTCTTTCTCATCTGGTCACCGTTGATAAGGTAACAGCATCAACACAGAGGCAGTCGTCAGGATGTTCAGGATTTCAAACGCGTCATTGAATATTTCCACAAGCCCGCCAGCGCTCTGGCTGCCGCTTCAGGCGAAGTAAAAACCGGAATTGAATCTCCGGCAACGCCGGATATTTCGCTCGCGAAATCGGCATTCCCGACAACTGTTATCACAAAAGGTTTACTCTCGGGAAGTTGCGCGCGTATCGCCTCCGGGTTGCCAAAAACGTCCGCGAGTTTTACTCCCGTTTGTTTAACAGCTTTTATAAAGGAATAAGGAACGGCGATTATCAAAAGCAGCATATCCACCAGAGGGTCATTTATCACCATAGGCGTCAGCTTATTAAAAAGCCCGGACGGCCCCAGATCCAGAGGATTTTTTACATTCATCCACTCAGGCGAAATTGCGCGCACCTGCTTAACTGTTGACGGGGATAGCGGCTTTATAACCAACCCGTTGGAGACGGCAATATCAGTGGCCAGCGCTCCCATGCTGCCGCTGGAGGTGACGATTCCGAGGCGATTGCCCTTTGGCAACGGCTGGGTGGTAAATGCCTTCACCAGCTCAATCAGATGCGGCAGACTTTCTGCCCGCAGCGTTCCGGTTTGGGCAAAGATGCCGTTATAAATCTCATCTTCACCGGAGAGACTTCCCGTATGTGACGCCGTCGCCTGTTTCCCCTCCTGTGTCCTTCCGCTTTTTAAGATAATGACCGGTTTCTTTTTCGTGACGCGGCGCAGCGTTTCGTATAGACGCCGGCCGTCCGCCGCGCCTTCAAGATACATCCCGATAACTTTGGTAGTCGGATCGTCATGAAGATAATCCAGCATGTCGCATTCATTGACGTCTATTCTGTTCCCCAGAGTAATGGCTTTGGACACATAGATTCTGTGCTGGTAAATAAAGTCCAACAGGATATTGCCGAATACGCCGCTCTGGGCGATGATGGAAAGAGGGCCGGGCGTCAAGGATTCTTCAATCAATTCAACAGACGCGAATTTATTGTTCGTGTTTATCACGCCGACACAATTGGGGCCGATAACCCGGAGACCGAGCCGTTTGGCTATTGTCATGATATTTTCCTGCAAGGCGATGCCCTTTTCGTCGGTTTCGGCAAAGCCGGCGCTCTCGATGATTACATGTTTTATGCCGCGGGCGCCGATTTCCTCTAGGGTGGCAGGAACCGCGTTTGCCGGCACAATGACGATTGCCAGGTCAACGGGATCGGGCACATCAGCAATTTTTTTATAAACTTTCATGCCGTTGATCTTGCCCCCGGATGGATTTACTAAAAAAGTCCGGTCTCCCCAGCCGTATTCCTTTAAAAAAGGGGGGAGGCCGCTCCCGAACCCCATGGATCTGCGGGCGCCCGCGATTACGATACCTTTAGGATTAAAAAAACTGCGAAAATCATCTGCCGACATGAAAGCACTCCAAAAAATTATTGAGTTGTCCCAGGACAACTTATGCAAATAAAAGAGACTGAAAAATAATCTGTGTAAATGGATTTTTTTCAGATTGCCGCCAAATCAAAGCGGCCCTCATACATAACAGCGAGTTGGGAAATTGTCAAAGCCCAGTTCGCCAAAGACATTGTAACTAATTTGTACCCGTCATGGCCTAAAAAATAACCAAACACAATCCAGAAAAATCAATCATTTTTATCTTTTATCAAAGAACACAATTTTTTATTTTTGCCAAACTTGGATTACGTTGATTTTAGATTCTGGTTTCCACCGTCTTCTAAAGGCGAAAATGATGTTTAAAGAATTCTCTTTGTTCATCAGTCGGCGCGAAAGCCGGTGAATGCCGGAGTCTTTTATCGTTGACACATCCAGGCAAGGGAGGGTATAATCTTTTCCCGTAATTAAAAGCTCCAAATATCGAAAATCTTTACTGGAAACAGTTAAAATAATATTTCAAAACTAGGCTTCATTGCGTGCCATCTGGACACTAAAAGGGAAAAGCGCGATTATGGCAGGAAAAACAGCAGGAATTAAAAGCTGGCCTCAGGATGATCGCCCCAGAGAAAAATTGCTTAAAAAAGGCGCGGGAGCGTTGAGCAATTCCGAGCTTCTGGCAATACTTTTACGCACCGGCGTTAAAGGAAACAGCGCCATTGATTTAGCCAGAAAAATGTTGGCTAAATTCGGTA
>DIEW01000060.1 GCA_002418825.1 Syntrophaceae bacterium UBA5764
GTTTGGCTATATTTATAACAGCATCGCAAACAATTTCATCAAGGTCATGTCTATCCAACTCACCAAATTTCCTGATTAATTTACTCGCCCGTTTACGTTCATCATCGTCTCCACTGAGAGTGACTTTGAAATTCGTTTGTTTTTCTGTTTTCCCTCTAATGGGCATTACTGACAGGTGCATATCTTCGCTAAACATATGTACCTGTGGCTTTAAATCGAAACCGTGTGACAAACTAGGGAAGTGTCTAGCTGCTGTGGGTTCCATTTCTGCAGGGTGTCGTCTCCTCATTGATCCTCTCCCTCTTCGTAGTCTGGTTTCGTCGTTCCTTGATTTTCCTCTCTTTCTATAGAATCTTTCAGATCGCGACTTTTCCACCCCCAGTCCAACTTTTCTGCTCCTTCGAGACTGTGTAGATAGTATGCAATAAATATATCTACTCCATCGTGTAAACTACCAAAATGTCCTCGTGCAAAGATACGTACTAAAGCACTGTCGTGATCTATTTCTATATCCGAACCAAGAACATGCCTTCGGGGTACCTCGTTACGGGGGACGTCCCTCAATTTCCAATTTATTTTCTGCTTCCATGTTGTACGAAGAACACCACGATGCGGTATTTCAAATGGGGTTTCTGCGAATGCCACTGCGCCAGCAAAGAGAGGTAAGGGAGAGTGGTCTTTCTTCTGAGCCAAATACTTATCCCAGACAGATGTGACCTCATTCCAAAGTGTTGCATTATTATGATAATCTGCCAATAACTTTGCATACCCACTGATATCCATGACATCAAGCAATGAAGCGCTAGCAATTTTAAACTCTTGCTGCGCTCGCCAGTCCGGGGAAACCGATTTTGGCCGCAGATTATCGAATCTAAGCAAGCACCCGAATAAGTAAGGACCAAAGACGTTTTTTAGAATATCAACATTATTAGTAAGCAATGCATCGAATGCCACCTCCCCCGATGTATGCAAAAATTGGCCAGCGTAGTCTGGATAACCTTCCGGACGTGACAAAAGCGCTAATAACAAATTTGTTTGGGCCATCGATTTCAATAGTTCTTTTTGCCTATTGCCACTGCTTTTTTTTAATTCATCGATGTCGAACTCTGCCCACGGCAAACCTTCTATCTTGCGGTCACTGTTCAATTCATTCCATCTGTCCGGCCAACTTTCAATTTGGTCTCCTATTTTATGCCAGTATTCCCACTCCCGGCTCATAATGGCTGCAGCTAACCAGGGATGCTTGTTTGATACCTTCGAAATAGATTTTCCATAAAACTCTGCGCCATTTACGACTAGCGCTTTTGCGCCATTAACAAACTGTTCTGCTTCCACCTGACACACCAGTTCATATAGGTACCAAAGCGGCGTTATAAACTGATTTTCAACTTCTCTCTCAAAGGCCAATCTTGTTCTGAACCGTTCTAGTTGTTCGAGACAGTAAGCTGGGAACCCTTGACGATAGATACTACTGTCAATTTTCCAGCGAATTGAAGACACAAGCTTTTTGATACCTTGGTGGCTGATTTTCTCCATTTTTTTACGATAGCCCAAGGCGACTGAGATGGGCAATACGGCAACACGTTCTATTACTGCGAGTTTTTCCAATATCTCTTCTTTCACGAATTTATCGTCTGTCGGCGTTACCATTTGGTTCAGAATAGTTGACATCAGGTCATCAAGCAGATCAAAAGCCTTTCCTGATCTCCCCTCTAATGCCACTGTTTTGAAATAAGTTTCAAGGTAGCCGAATAAACCGAGCACATCTGTATATCTTTTCTGAACGAGATTCAATTCAATGCATTTCTTTAAAATGGGAATAATTCGATCTTCAATCCAATCCTTGTTATTAGTAACAATCGGCGCTAATGTCGTCCCTGTTTGGTGAGCAATTGCTACCTGAGAATCATCTGTGTAATACCAATCACGATGTTGATATCGCACCTCATACCACGCACTTTCTGTAGGTATGCACTGTTTTACATATTCGTAATGATTTAAAAATAATAAAAGATTTTGTGATAAAGCAATAAATGGCTTTCCGCTTAAGTGGGGTTCTTTTGCTGTTATGTGCGTAAGTGTTTCAAGAGTGTCAAGTAACTTTGATGCCTGCGTATGGGCATGATTCTGGAATGATTTATCCAACCACCGGTACCCTCCCACCTTCACCATTCCAAGCCAATTCTCCATCTGATCAAAAATGCTTTTTGAAAGCTCAGTGGGGTCAAAAAGATAAAAAACTAGTTGCCCTAACTTTACGAAAGCGATGATACCTATTACTGAAAAAAGCGTAATAATTGGAATAGCAAGATATATCTTCGGCAGGCTCAATAGGCAAAAAGCAATCAATATTATCCCCAAAGATGTTAAGAACGACAGGAAACGGATATAAGAATTACCGAGACGTTCATGCGCAAGCAAGTCACGGACATTATTTGGTACCCTTGCATAAATAGCGCTGCTTACCGAATTGATACCAGCATAGTAAAGACCTATGAATATACCTCCGATACTGCTTACTGCTGCCAAGAAAGTAACATAGATGTTATTATCTGGAATTGTGATTTTTAAATATCGATAATACGGATATAGAAAAGGATCAACATATTGAATAAGTGCTGCAAAGCAAACTGCAATAAGCAGTGGTTTTTGGGTGTTGCTGAAAACATATTGAATAGCCTGATAATTGTGCTTCTCCTCTATTGCGCCGTATCGAATAGTAAATATCCGTGCTTCTATCCAGAAGAAAACTCTTTTCATTGTGTTACGCAATGACCAAAATGCACGCAGTTGAAAAAAGTAAAGGAGCATACGTTTAAACATATCTCAAACTCCTCGGCTATCGGATAAAATTGAAAGCTATTCTTGAAACATGCGTTCTGCTAGCTCGTTCACAATAATGGAACAATGCCGTCCTACACGAAATAATTTTTGTACTTCCTAATTAACAGATCAATGTGCGATAACCTAAAAAGTCATACTTAAGCCAATATCATAAATTCCGGATGTTCAACACAAAAACGTGAAATAAAGGGTAAGGTCTTTAATCTTGACATTTAATTTTGCCGGATAATGTTTGTTAAATTCCGGGGACATATCACTTAATTCAACATTTTTTCATTTCCCTAAAATCAATCCGATAATTTTTGGTACCATTTCCTTAGCAGTTTTGCCCACTTCCAGCGTGGGGCCGACGCACGAGGGGCAGCCGTAGGCGCAGGGGCATTTTTCAATTAAAGAACGAGCGGCATTTAATAAATTTTCGTGCTCCCGGTAAAGCAGTTCGGAAAAGCCGATGCCGCCGGGGTAGGCGTCAAAAACAAAAATAGTCGGGTCGAATTCGTCAATCCGCGCTCCGGATTTTTCGCTGAAATTATCGGGACGCCCTTCGGAAAAGGAAGTTATCACGCGCCCCGTTTTTCCCTGGCTCACAAACCATTCACCCGATTTGTCGCCCAGCGCGCGGTCGATATCGTGCGTGTCGGCCATCAAAAACATCGCGGATAAATGATGCAGTGTGTAGGCGAGACCCGATAACCCGTCAATAATTTCCGCGGGCGAGAAATTCAGTTTGCGCAGATGATCGCGCGGGATGGTAAACCAGTAACTGGTGGTGTGCATGTCTTTTTCCGGCAGGTTAACATCGCCGTAACCAAGATTTTCCGAGGTATAAAATTTGATTTTTTTAAAGCCCATAACCTTGCGCACAACCTGCACTTCGCCATGCTCCACAATCGCTCCGTCATCCTTGTGCTTGTCAAACGAATCAATCACGCGCACGTTGGTATAAGTCATAGCGTCGGTGTAATAATCGGAATCCACCTTGCGCACGTAAGCTTTTTTGCCATCGAGGTCGAGTTTGTCCACGTGATACTGCTCGGAAGCCATCATGTAAATCGCCTCGTCATGCAGGGCGGTAAAGGCGCTGTCCCAATCCACCTCGGCAATTACCTTGTGTTTGCCGGTTTCCGTTGTATCCACAACAACGACATTTTCCGGATTGATGGCTCGCAGGCTTACTTCATCCGCCGGGTAACTTTCCGCCGCCCAGTGCCAGCGCTCATCCGCCTGGTGCAACACGCCTTTTTCCTCCAGGTATTGCAGGAATTCCTCCAAATTTTCCCCGCCGAATTTTTCTCCTTTTTCAAAAGGTAATTCAAAAGCCGCGCTTTTTATATGATGCAGTAAAATCAGAAGATTATCCGGATTGATGCGGCAGTGCTCCGGCGAGAGAGAAAAAAAGTAATCCGGGTTTTCCATGATAAACTGATCCAGCGGATTGCTGCGCGCGATGAGCATGGCCAGGCT
>DIEW01000002.1:0-49506 GCA_002418825.1 Syntrophaceae bacterium UBA5764
CCTAAGTCCAGTGCGTCTGCCAATTCCGCCACTCTCGCCTGGAAATTTGTCGACATATATGCACTACCGACTAAATTGTCAACGCGGATTATAATACTTAAATCGGATAAAAAAGACATCCTCGCCAATTATTTATTTTATTATCATCTTTTATGCAAGATAAAATGCTACCCTCGCATCGGCCATTTTAACAATAATGATTTTGACATTATGAATCATTCAATGTATAAAAAGAACAAAAAGATTATTGCCTTCAAAATGAATAATAAATTAATCCGACTGCTGCTGTTTGAAGACAATCCCGGCGACGTCAGACTCATCCGTGAACAGCTTATCGGTGTCCATGATCGTTTTGAGCTCCACTGCGCTGAAAGCTTAGCCAAAGGACTCGACTTCCTGGATACTAATAATATAGACGCCGTGCTGTTGGATTTAGAATTACCCGACAGTCATGGTCTGAATACCATTAAACTGGCATTGGCAAAAAATTCTTCTCTCCCGATTATTGTGTTAACTGGCCTGGATGATGAAAATATCGCCGTTGACGCGGTTCGATGCGGTGCGCAGGATTATCTAATAAAGGGTTCTGCCGGCGTCACCATGCTTTCCAAAATTATCCGTTATGCTATAGAAAGGAAAAACGCCGAAAAAGAATTAAAGTCATCGTTGGAAAAACTCAGTCGAGCCTTAAGCAGTACGATTAAGGCAATGGCAATGACCGTAGAAATCAGGGATCCTTACACTGCCGGCCATCAAAAACGCACTTCTAATCTTGCTCGTGCCATTGCCGAAGAAATGCACCTCGATTCACAAAGAATAGAAAGTGTTCAGTTGGCAGGGATGATTCACGACATAGGCAAAATATCCATTCCTGCTGAAATATTAGGCAAACCTTGCCTGCTTTCATCGCTGGAACTAAGCTTGATAAAAGTCCATCCTCAGATTGGTCACGATATTTTAAAAGAAATAGACTTTCCCTGGCCAATCGCCCAAACTGTATTGCAGCATCACGAAAGACTCGATGGAAGCGGTTATCCGGCTGGATTAAAAAACGACGAGGTCATACTGGAAGCCAAAATTCTTGCTGTTGCCGATGTAGTGGAAGCAATAACTTCCCATCGTCCATATCGCCCCGCACTTGGAATTAAGAAAGCGATAGCAGAAATCAACAGGGAGCAAGGAACTCTTTATGACCATGTTGTGGTAGAAAGTTGTCTCAAATTATTCCAAGATAAAAACTACTTATTTTAGTTATTTTATCTTATGGCCGAAAAACCTACCTATGATGAACTTGTCAAAAAAATCGAACAACTGAGAAAAAAATGTGCTGAATACGCAGCCGTAGATGATCAATACCACAGGGCGGAAAGCGTTTACCGAACATTTTTTGAAAATAGCGGTGCGGCCACCATTATCATTGAAGACGATGGCATTATTTCTTTTGCCAATAAACAATTTGAAAAACTTTTTGCCGCCACAAAAAATAACATCGAAGGAAAATTAAAATGGCAAGACATCGTCCATAAAGATGATTTTGAATTTATCAGGCATTATCATATATTACGCCGTATTGACCCACAGGCCGCACCAGAAAATTATGAATTCAGAATGTTAAACAAACTGAAGGAAATGAAGTATATTGTCAACACTGAATCACTCATTCCGGAAACACAAAAAATAATCGCTTCTTTGATTGACCTCACAGAACGAAAAATGGCTGAACAATCACTAAATGAAAGCGAAGCCAAATATCGCGCCTTGTTCGAATCAGCAAGTGATACCATCGTTTTACTAGAGCGCCAACGTATGATTGACTGCAACCAAAAAACACTGGAAATGTTTCGCTGCACCCGCGAACAACTACTCGCCTCAAAAAAAGAAACATTTTGGCCGGAATTTCAACCAGACGGCAGGCGCACCTCCGATATTATCGAAAAGTATTTTCAATCCGCACTGAGCGGCAATACAACCACCTTTGAGATCCAACGTCTCCGCTACGATGGCTCCGCTTTTGATGCGGAAACCACATATACAGTGATAACCTTGAGTGGTAAAAAATATCTTCAGGCCATCATTAGAGACATTACTGAACGTAAAGCGACGGAAATAGCCCTAAAGGAAGGCGAGGCCAAATACCGGACTCTTTTCGAATCGGCAATTGATACCATCATACTAATTGACAATGAAACAATTGTGGATTGCAACTTAGCCGCTCTAAAAATGTTTAGGGCATCGCGCGAACAGCTTATTGGACAAAAAACATGGACATTCATGCCAAAATTCCAGCTTGACGGTCTTCCATCTAAAGAAACCGGCAAGGGAAAAACTCGTCAAGCCATAAAGGGTGAAATCCTTTTTTTGGAATGGCGCTTTCTCCGCTGTAATGGCAGTGAATTCGACGCGGAATTGACTTTCAATACAATAGACCTAAAAGGCAAAAAATATTTCCAGGCGATAATCAGAGACATTACCGAGCGCAAACAAGCAGCGGAACAAATGAAAAAACTAACGCAGGAACTAAAACGTTCCAATACTGATCTGGCTCAATTTGCCTATGTTGCCTCACATGATTTGCAGGAACCGCTCCGCATGGTAACGAGCTTTGTACAGCTCTTACAGCGACGTTATCAAGGCAAACTAGATAAAGATGCGGACGAATTTATTAGTTATGCGGTAGCCGGAGCCTCTCAGATGCAAAAACTTATTAACGATCTTCTGAAATATTCACGCGTGGACACACATGGGGAAAATATGGAACCGACCGATTGCAATACCGTTGTTACCCATGCTCTTTCCAATTTAAACAAAGCGATAGAAGAAGCGAAGGCCGTCGTTAACATCGATCATCTGCCCACGATTCAGGCCGATTATACCCAACTAGTCCAACTCTTTCAAAATTTAATAAGCAATGCCATTAAATATCATGGAGAAAAGCAACCGGAAGTTCTCATCCGGGCAACAGACAAAGGAGAATACTGGCTGTTTTCCGTACGCGATAATGGCATCGGTATAAAGAACGAATATTTTGGTAAAATCTTCGTGATTTTTCAAAGACTTCACAACAAAGATCAATACCCGGGCACGGGGATTGGTCTTTCCATATGCAAAAAAATCGTAGAAAGACACAACGGTCGTATTTGGGTGGAATCAAAGCCAGGAGTGGGTTCCACTTTTTATTTTACGATTCCCAAATAAAGTTATTCATTATGGCAGAAGGAAAAAAACATTTGATATTCTACTCATTGAGGACAATCCCGGTGATATCACTTTAATCAAGGAAGCTTTAAAAGAAGGACAAAATTCCATCAAACTTACCGTAATGGAAGACGGGGGAGAAGCTCTTGTCTGCTTGCGCAAACATGATAAATATAAAAACTTTCCACGCTCTGACATTATAGTGCTGGATCTTAACATTCCGCGAAAAGACGGACGTGACGTGCTGACCGAAATTAAATCAGACCCGGAATTAAAACACATACCCGTTTAATTTTTACCAGTTCAGAAGCGCCGCAAGATATCATTAACGCTTATAATATGCAGGCAAATTTTATATAACTAAACCGGTAGATTTAAAACAATACTTTGGTATAATAAAATTAGTTGAAGAATTTTGGTTAAAAACCGTTAAATTACCATGAAACGTATCCGTGACAATAAACCAATAAAAATTCTGCTGTTTGAGGACAATCCGGGTGATGTATGCCTGTTTCTGGAAACACTAAGGGAAATTCCTTCCACGCGTTATGAAACAATTCATGTTGACTCTCTTGCCCAAGGAATCCTCCTGCTCGATAAACAACACATAGACATCATCATCTTGGATTTAGGACTACCGAACAGCCATCATCTGGAAAGCTTAAAAAAGTTAAAATCATTAGAGCCTCGTATACCCATAGTAATACTGACCGGCAATGATGACGAAGAAACCGCCCTTTTTGCCGTCCAGCAAGGCGCCCAGGATTATCTCGTCAAACAAAAAATAAATGCGGATGCTTTATCACGCGCAATACATTATTCGATAGAAAGACAAAAACTTCAGGACAAATTGTTCAGCCTGGCGCTAATTGATTACTTAACAGGTCTATATAACCGTCGCGGTTTTTTCACATTGGCCGAACACCACCTGAAGCTCGCCGAACGCATGAATAAAAATTGTCACCTCCTTTTTTTAGATATCGACAATTTAAAAACAATAAACGATAATTATGGCCACTTTCAAGGCGACCTTTATCTTAAAAAAACCGCTGAAATATTAATCCATTCATTTCGTGACTCCGATATAATCTCGCGCATCGGCGGAGATGAATTTGTTGTCTTAATTCCCGACACCAGTACCCAAGGTGCACAGAATACCGTTTCACGTTTTCAGAACAATATCAATGAAGTTAATAAAAGAGAAGGGTTAAATCTTTCCGTAAGCGTTGGCATCGCTACTTTTTCCCCAAACACAAACCTTTCGTTGCAGGAACTGTTAAATAAAGCTGATAAAAATTTATACGACAAAAGAAGGAAGGAAAAAAATGGTCGGGGCGAGAGGATTTGANNNTACCAGACTGCGCCACGCCCCGACAAAGAACTAAAGCGCTGCAGTCAATACCACCATTCCCCTTAGCGTGTCAAGGTTAAATAAGGTTAATTAATGTTCCCATCTGCTTTTTGTTTTTTACGGTAAGAGATACTTTTATTTATGTGATTTTCCCCCAAACGCTATGGCGTTTCGCCGCAAGGCAAACAATATTGCTTACCATTTCTCCATAACTCAGGCCAGCGGCCTGTGCTGCACAGGCCATGCTGGCATCCAAGCTTATGTCCGCATTGTGATTTACATCGAGAATGTAAAAAATACCGTTTCGGAGGCGAACATCAAAACGGGCATAATCTCGACAGCCTGTTACGCTATAAGCATTTTCGCATACTTTGTTCAACATATTTAACTCTTTTTTGCTCAACGGCGCCGGTACCAATGTTTCAATTTTTTCGTAATGCTTACTACCCGCTATAAATTTGGCTTCATAACTGCACAGACGCTCCTTGATATTTTTGAAATATGAAAAATCCATTTCCACGGCAGGAAGAACTTCCAATTTTTCGTTTCCCCAAACAGCAACATGAAATTCGCGACCGTCAACAAAATCTTCCATCAAAACCGGCTGTTGATATTTTTCGAGTATAACATCAATCCTTGCCTGCGCTTCCTCAGGTGATAACACGACGGAATCGGCATCAATTCCTTCAGAACAGTGTTCATTAACAGGTTTAATAATGGCAGGATATTTTTCCCAACGACAATCTGTTGGCTGCGTAAATAAGGCCCATTCCGGTGTAGGAATACCGGCCTGTCTTAGCATTTCTTTTACACGATTCTTGTCTTGAGACAAAAGCAGTTTTTGGGAATCAGCACCGGTAAAAATAAAACCTAACTTTTCCAGTTTCTCCGCCACCATCCATTCGCTATGAATAATTCCGGGCAAAATTTCACACCAGTTAAAAACGATATATTCATAAGGATCGAATTTGGATAATCTGTTTTCAAGATCGACATTCTCAATAGGCAAACAAATAGTGCGATGCCCAACTTCCTTGAGCGCCTGCCCCAACTGTTCAGATGCACACACCGCCTCTTTTTTTTCTTCTTCAGACCATTCCGGATTGATATTGTAAATTAAAATAACCGGAATTTTTCCTGGAACAACATTAACCGTCACCATTCACCTTTTCTGTTTCCTATTATATAAAAGCATTTACAAAATATTATTTACAAATCCCTCAGAACCAATGCTGCCACGAAAAAATAAATCAACAATCCGAGAATGTCCATTACAGAGGCAATCAAAGGATTGCTGGCTACCGCAGGATCAACACGCAGCCTTTGCAAAATCAAAGGCAGAACTATGCCAATAAGACTGGAAATCATAACAATGGCCACCATGGAAATGGAAACAATCATGGCAATTTGATATCCGCCTTTATAAAGCCCCAGCACCCAACTGGCTAAACCCATAGTTGTTCCCAAAAGCACACCGATGCCAATTTCTCTTAAAAAGGCCCACACCCATTGCCCTTCGCGAATATCACCCGTAGCCAAAGCGCGAATCATTAGCGTGGCGGATTGATTTCCCGTATTGCCTCCGGTTCCAATCAGAAGAGGGATGAAAAAAGCCAAGGCAATGGCGGATGTCAAAATATCCGTCTGTGCGGAAATGATGCCAGTGGTAATAACACTGATAAATAGAAGAACAGCCAGCCAGATAACTCTGTTGACGTATAGGGATAATGCCGATGATTCACGATAACTGGTTTTCAAGGGATTAATAGCGGCGGATTTTTGGAAATCCTCCGTCACTTCCTCGTCGGCAACATCGAATAAATCGTCAATAGTGATAATACCCAAGAGAATTCCGCTGGCATCCAGTACAGGCAAAGCTACAACATCATACCGTTTAATGAGCTGAACAGCTTTTTCTCGATCCTCGAAGGCAGAAACGCTAACCACGGATGTATCCATAATTTCTTCGACCTTATCACTGGGATTGGCCAGGATAAGCCTTCGCAAGCCCAGCACGCCTATAAGACGCCACCATCTGTCAGTCACGTAAATTACATTTGTCGTCTCGCTGTCCAAGCCTTTCTGTCTGATGTGAGACAAGGCTTCTTCCACCGTCCATTCCGGTCGTACCGCCACATAATCGGGCGTCATAAGACGACCGACACTTTCTTCCGGATAGCCCAGTAACTGCAAAGCCTCTTTTCGGTCCTCTGATGATAGCAGCGTTACCATTTTCTGAATGGCCTGACCGGGTAATTCTTCGAGAAATTCCGTCCGGTCATCAGGTGGCATACCCGCCAAAATCGCTCGGGTTTCATCTTCAGTAATAGACTTGAGAACATCCTGCTTCAGTTTCGCATCAAGATAGGAAAATACCTCGGCAAGTATATTTTTCGGCAGCAGCCGCAAAATTACGATACGCTGCGATTCATCTATCTCCGTAATCAAGTCAGAAATATCCGGCGGCGGAATCTCTAAAAGCAACTCTTTCAGCTCCAGCCAGTTCTTCTGGGCAAACAATTCCTTAATCTCGGGAAGGAAAAGCTTCAACATTTGCATTGTCATATCCCTTGCACCATAGTTTCTTCATTTTGCATGCCATTTGAGCATGTTTTAAAGCATCTTTCCGTCTTTGTCCATTGCTGTTTTTAAAATACAGCGCCAGTTATTTTGCCTATCTAAAACGCTGCAACGATAAACATTTGTAAGATTCGTTTTTATTGTGCTTCATAATTTGCCATTTGCGAGATTATAAGGATGCTAATATTTTTCTCCTTTGCTGTTCACCATGGGCACGAATCGAACCGGAAGAATCTCGCGCGCAATAAGCCGACCTTTTGTCTTCGTCAATATCACAAGATGCTGCACTCCCGCTTTTCCTACAGGAATCACCATTTTTCCTTCTTCCTTGAGCTGATCCGCCAGTGGCTGAGGAACGCTGACAGGTGCGCAGGTGACAATAATGGCATCAAAGGGTGCCGCCTCCGGCCAGCCTTTATATCCATCACCTATTTTTACGTGTACGTTTTTATAAAGCTCCGACAAAATCTTTTGCGCCTGTTTGCCTAGTTTTTCAATAATCTCAATAGTATAAACATCCTTACATAACTCAGCCAGGATGGCGGCCTGATAGCCAGAACCAGTCCCTATTTCCAAAACCCGCATGCTCCTGTTCGGTCTAATAACTTCCGTCATTAGAGCAACAATATATGGTTGAGAAATAGTTTGCCCTTCACCTATTGGTAAAGGATGATCGCCGTAAGCCAAATGACAAATATCCTTCGGAACAAACCTGTGCCGTTCAACTTTTCTCATCGCCTCAAGAACATTTTTGTCTTTTATCCCCCTTGCCTCAATCTGTTCGGCAACCATTTTTTTTCTTAAAGACAAATATTCATTTTCCGACAGTGTACGGGCGCAACATCTTGAAGCCAATGAGAGGACGAGCAGACCGATCAAAACCATCAAAATGCATAAAAATATTTTTTTCATCATAATCTTTTTCCCGACATTAAGTCGCGTAATCATACTCAAAATATTGTCAAGGTTTTTTTGCCGTCATACGCTTTCTCAACGGAGTAGTCCAGAGATAAACCTTACTTTCGTTTCCGGCATAACGGTACACCGTTGCTTCGACATCCGGAATAATGCCTTCCATATCAAATTCGTGAGAAACGATGCGTACCCCCGGTTTTAATCTATCAAGCTGCGGAATCAGACGTCTGTTGAGCTCCGGCAGTAAATACAACATGATAACGGTCGCGCCGCGTAAATCAATTTCAAAAATGTCCCTTTCTTCAATGAGTACCAGATGCCTTACCCCTTCTTTTTCAACATTTTCTTGAGATTTCTTGACCATCTCCGGGTCAATGTCGACGCCATATCCTTTGGCTCCTGCTTTTTTCGCTGCAGCAATAACAATGCGCCCATCGCCGCAACCCAAGTCATACACAACATCATTTTTATTTACATCCGCAAGCCTGAGCATTACTTCCACAATCTCCGGTGGCGTCGGAACAAAATGAACATCCGGTTTTTTCGGCAGCCGGTCTTGCGCACATACCAATGAGGCAAACAAAATAAGACCCGTCGAAAAGATAAGTTTTATGAAAATTTGTTTTCTGCCCTTCATATATTTCACCTTTTACCTCTTATTTTAATTCTTTAGTTTCATCCTTGATACACATTCTGTTTATAATCATAAAAGGAATTCCCGTTATCAGCACTCCAATCCCGATAAGTGATCCTCTGCCGGTATACATCAGACTGGAATAAAGCATGAAAGCGCATACACTGCAGAAGAAAAACGGCGTAATAGGATAAAAATGCACACTAAATGGTCGGGAAACCACAGGCTTCTTATAACGTAAAATAAATATTGAAGTGCCTACCATCAGCGAAAAGAGCCAGAAAACGGGAGCGGTATATTCAACCATCGTTACAAAACCATCACGAGTGCCGGCACCTAATATAACCAGCAAAAGAGCGATGCATCCTTGGAGCAAAAGAGCGTTAACCGGTGTATTTCTTTTCCCCTCCCAGCGACCAAAAATATTCAGCAAGGAATAGTCCCGGCCTAAAGCATAACTTGTCCTTGCTCCGGTGATAATCGCGGCATTAAGCGTGCTCAACGCCGCCAGCAGGATAAGTAGGCTGATAAACCGTGTCCCTTGTAAGCCAAACGTATTGTACATCAAATCAGCCATAACGGCACCAGATGCGGCCATACCGCTTACCCCAAGAATTCTTAAAAGAGCCATATTAATCAGCAAATAAATTAACATGACTATTCCGATACTGTAAATAAGAACTCGTACCATATTGCGGCGGACAGAGCGTACTTCCGCAGAAAGAAATGAAGCTTCGTTCCACCCTCCATATGTCAACAAAACAAATATCATCGCCTTTCCCCACGCTGTTTTCGATATGATTCTTTCCGTGCGCCCTACTTCCTGCGGCGCACCAATAAAAAATCCGATAACCATAACAATAAACAAACCAATCATAATTAAGACAACGAACATTTTTTGCGTCCATTTACCCTGCTTTATACCGGCAATATTCACAGAAGTAAGCAAAATGATACTAAAAGCCGCGTATAATGACGCGGAATAAGGCCCCAAAGACATCATTTCCGAAGCATAATCGCCAATGATAAAACCAACCATGGCAATGGAACCGGTCTGAATGATCGTTATACGCGCCCACGCATATAAAAAAGAGGGGGTGTTTCCAAAAGCTTTCTGTAAGTAATGATAATCTCCACCCGCATGAGGATGCGCTGAGGCCAGTTCCGCATAACACAAAGCACCGATAAACGACGCTACGCCGCCCAACAACCAGAGCAAAATAAGCGTTTCTTCGCTATTTACGCTCGAGGCGACAATGGAAGGTGTTTTAAAAATACCCACTCCCACAACCATTCCCACAATGATACTTATCGCGTCAACAACGGAAAGCGTTTGTTTAGGTTTGGAAACAAAATCCATTTTCTGCTTTACCTCTGGGTTATTTTAAAAACTCGGGGTTAGCTTACAAAGAAATTATATTATTTTCAGGTGAGGAGAGCAATTAATAACGAGTTGGTTTTTAAAAATCATGCGTAATTTAAATTACGTGCATAATTTTCTGCAGTTGCAAACTTATTCTCCATTGCGGATGATGCAGAACATAATCAATGGCTTTCTGCGTGTTTTCATTGCGATTGTTTCCATCCATCGGCTGCAGGAAAAAATAGTCAAAATCAAGATGGTCGTATTTTTCCGGTTCTGCTCCCGGCTGCGGATAAACAAGCTTTAACTCATGACCGTGACACTGTGCCAGACTGATTCCGGCCTTGGGACTTACACAAATCCAATCGATTCCTGCCGGTGCGGCAATTGTGCCGTTTGTTTCCACGGCAATCGTCATTTTCTTTTCATGTAAAGCCTCAATCAGTTTTTCATCCATCTGTAATAGAGGTTCGCCGCCTGTGCAGACAACAAACGGAGAGCCGATATTTTCTCCATCAGGCCACATTGCCGCTATTTTGTTTGCGAGTTCGCCTGCATCTGTGTACTCTCCTCCTCCCTGTCCGTCCGTCCCCAAAAAATCCGTGTCGCAAAATTTACAGATTGCTTTATGGCGATCAGATTCTTTCCCCGACCACAGGTTGCAACCCGAAAAACGGCAGAAAACAGCGGATCTCCCGCTGTGATAACCTTCACCCTGAAGAGAATAAAATACCTCTTTAATTCTATAATCCAAAGGCCTCCCCCATCATTTATATTGAATCGGATCTTTTATTCCTGCTGTGCGAAATCCGGCCAGCCGTAAGAGACAAGAATCACATTCGCCACAAGCCAGACCTTCAGCCGAGGGATCATAGCAACTATGTGTAAAACTATAATCAACACCTAAAGAAATTCCTTTCTGAATAATCTGAGCCTTGCTCATCGCAATCAGGGGCGCATGGATTTTCACCCTTTTATCTTCTTCCACAGACGCTTTAGTTGCCAAATTAGCCATGTTTTCAAAAGCTTTGATGAATTCCGGCCTGCAGTCAGGATAACCGCTAAAATCTACCGCATTGACACCGATAAAGATATCTGTTGAGCCAATAACTTCCGCCCAAGCCAGCGCGTAGGACAAAAATATCGCATTACGCGCAGGCACGTATGTTACCGGTATTTTCTTGGATAAATCATGCAAATCCCGTTTTTTCGGAACATCAATTTCTGCTGTAAGCGCCGACCCTCCAATTATGCGCAAATCAATATCCGCAATAAGATGTTCAAAACAGTTGAAATGCTGGGCAATGCGCTTTGCCGCCTCCAATTCAACAGCATGGCGCTGCCCGTAACGGAAACTCAACGCGTATGTTTCCATATCCATTTTTTTAGCGAAAGCCAACGTCGTGGCCGAATCGATGCCGCCACTGAGCAAAACCACCGCTTTCCTCGAAGACTTCTCAGCTTTTTGTATCATGAATTAAATATTATCAGTTTTTACAGAAAAGTGCACAGCTATTTGAACGTTCATTTTTTCAGACGGAAAAGATTCAAGGCGTTACGGGTAGTGGTATCGGCAACATCTTCCCAGCGAAGAGATTTGATTTGGGCAACTTTTTTTGCCGTATGAATAATAAAAGACGGTTCATTGCGCCGGCCACGGTAAGGCACAGGTGTCAAAAAGGGGCAATCTGTCTCCAAAAGCAAAAATTCCAGAGGAACCTTTTTTACAACATCACTTATTTTCACCGCTTTATCGAAAGTCACAGTTCCGGGGATGGAAAGATAAAAACCCAAATCCAGGCATTTCTGGGCCAGTGCATAGTCTCCAGAAAAACAATGAAAAACTCCCCGTTGCACGCCCGATGATCTCACCAGCTGTAAAACCTGTTCGTGGGCATCACGGTCGTGAATCACCACCGGCAGACTCAAATCGCGCGCTATCTCCAGTTGCCGGGAAAAAACTTCAATTTGCTTTTCGCGCGGAGACAGATTACGAAAAAAATCCAGCCCTATTTCCCCGTAGGCGACAACCTCAGGCTGACGCGCGAAATCTGCCATCTGAGCTAAACTTTTATCGTCGGCCGTTGCCGCCTCATGAGGATGAATCCCAAGGCTTACAAAAATGTTTTTATACTGTTTGGCGATAGATATCGCCTTTTCACCGAACGCTGGATTTGTTCCCACAGTTATTATGTATTCAACCCCGGCAAGACAAGCGCGTTCGATAACTTCTTGGCGGTCATTATCGAACTGCTCCATTTCCAGATGGGCGTGAGAGTCAATCAACATGTTTATTTTATTTCGCTTTCTTCCAAGGAAATTTCTTCGACGTTATCCCCAACATCCGGAAGCTTTTTCAAGGCAGCTTGCAGATCTTTTTCCGATAATTCGCCGGCAAGCATGCGGCGGGAAATGATGCGTTTATCCATCTCTAATATTTCTTCATTCTCTTTCTTGGACATTTTTCCACTCCTCATTGGCTCATAATACAATGAGCGCTCTCCTATTACATTTTTACAACTTAATCAAGTATGAAGAAAACAGAGCGAGGCAATTATAACTGAGGAAAAAGCCTTGACACAGCGAGTCCTTTCCGCTAAATTTTTACAACAGTTACGGTAGATAATGGTTGCTTTGTTTTTTTATGCTTTTATTTTCTTGGGAAAATGATTTTCGACACACCATAATACTTGCAGACTAAAAACCACCTGCCCCATAATAAAACAAAGCTTTTTTCTGCCCGGAAAATATAGTGAAGCGCTGAAACGCTAATTCTTAATCAAGAAGAATCAAATTCTAAAAATATCAACCATGCGCTTTAATATTAAACCACAACAGGAAATATATTTACACCCGGGAGAAAGGTTTATAATTCGCTGCCGTTTCCAACAGATTTTACCGCACAGTCATTTCGCCGTTGAACAAATTGAACCATTGATTGATGAACAGTCTTTGAATGAAAATGTTCTTGTAACATACAGTGCCGATAATACAAAACCACACCGGCGTTATAGTTTTGAAGCAAAAATTAAGGGGCTCACCACCGAGGGAAGCATTATTCTGCAAAAATTAAAAAATCCTAAGCCCCACGAACTGAGAAACAAGCCGAGAATCGACAAAAATACTTTACCGCATATCCGCGTCAAGTGCCAGAAAAAAGAAAGTCAGGTTATAGACATTTCTAGCAACGGCGCACATATAATTCTTTACGAATCCGACATAGAATTAAAAATAGGAACAAAGGTTAATTTGAAACTTATTTTCGACAGCGGGGATATGGAAATTGAGGGCAAAATAATCCGCAAGTGGGACGATGAGTTTCAACGCGTACATTTAGCCATTTTTTTCGAGGAAAACGACCGCATTGGCAAATTCATTTACTAAAGAATGACCAAGGCAATATATAATATTTTTTTTACGCCTGCTGATCTTTTTTTACGGCTTCTTCAATATCATTGTCTTTAATAGACAAATCCCGGGAATAATCAGGGCAACGCACCTGGCCTTGAGAATCGGTAGGAACACTGAACCTTTTCTGACAGCCCACACGCCAGGCACAAATCGCGCAATATTTTTTTTCCGAACCCATAAATACTTCCTATGTTTATTGTGGAAAAACATTATAAATATATCAGCGCCATGTCAAGAGGTTTCTGAAATATTTGTTTGACATTATTAAAGGTCTTTTCTATATCTTACCAAACATTTTTTTATGGATGCCAGCGATGAAAAAAACAATTCCGACGACATTAATTGTGATTTCTTTTCTCGTATTTCCGCTTATCGGTAACGCTTCCTACACCATTCATTTGAAAGACGGCGGAAAGTTTGTCACCTCCAAATACTGGGAAGAAAACGGTCAAATTAAATTTCTTGTCAGCGGCGGCACTATAGGCGTAGACAAGGACACAGTGGAAAAAATCGAAAAATCCAAGATTAATGTGGATGAATATGAAGTTGTTCACTCCCCAACAGCCGGCACCGGAAACAAATCAGTACCAGAAAAAGAAATAAAAATTATACCTCCTGCCTCGGCGGGAGAAAAAACGGTTGATCTAAAAGAGTACCGGGCTAAAATGAAAGAGCTACGAGGGAAGCTCAACGAATCACTGAAAAAAATAAGAGAAGCACCAGACAAAGAGGCAAAGGAAAAGGCCTACGAAGAGATGAGGTCAATTTCAAACGACATCTACGCCCTGATAGACGAAGTAAAGAAAAAAACCAACGGAAAGACGCCGGAAAACTGGTGGCACCAGGAATAATTCCGCCCAGCTATATCATCCCCGCTTCCTTCCAACTCAATTTCATCAATTTTCTGTTTTTCGTCGCGTCTTCTATGGCCGAACTGCAGTAATAAATGCCGGGGTTACCGGTTATGGTAATTTCAACGTCGGCGTCAACGTGATTCCCGGCAATCAAAGCGCCGTTTATTGTTCCGCCACCGGTAAACCTCACAGAATCGGTAACAATTACTATACCATCCCAGATGAATCCGCCAGCCAGCTCCAAATCACCCTCAACCAGCAAAATACCGGACCCGGTTACTTGAGCGGTAATCTTCAAATCATTTCCGTGCATGTTAAAGTAAAAAACTTCATTAGACGGTAGATTCCATGATGTCATAGTTACATCATAGGTGTAGTCATATTTATGATCGGAAAAAGCGAGGTATTTAAATTTATCGATCATCGTCTCGATGTCCATATCCGTTCCGTCATATCGTATCGGAGGGTCCTCCCCTTCCACATAAGCGCTACCTTGCGTAGTAATTTGTATATCCTCTGATGGCGCCACTATCGCCGGTAAGCTTCCTTCCCCGCAAGCATCGCTTCCCGAGACAGTGGCGTTTCCCTTTATCTCTGTGTTTGCTTCAACATACACAGCACTTTGGATATTGGGAAGCGGCACACGACAAATTTCCATTACAATTGTTTTCTGGGAAGCGCCCGATCTGCCGAGACTTGTTACCTCATAAATATTTTCTCCTACAACAGTATTTTTTTCATCTATACCGTCGCCATCCGAATCCCCATAATACAAAATTTCACCTGCGGCATTAGTCGCGTGTTTAATACGAACAGTATAGTCCAGAGCGGCCTGAATGCTGCTTACTCTGTTGGCGCCGTTATAATTAAAAAAAGTAGTGACGTTGTCTGTTGTCCCAATATAGTACTGCCAGTCTGCGCTTGTAGGTGAATCATCTGTAATTTTAATGGCTTCCGCAGCATTGTTCCAGAGGCGGGTACGGGCTTCCTCGATTCCCGCTTCGGCAACATAAAACGCCGCTTCGCCTGTTTTATAATTTGATGTGATTTTCAAATCGGTCGTTGTTGCCAGAAAAGCTGTGAGACTAAGTAATGTCAACGCTAAAAGAACCAACAATCCGATAAGAAGGACCACGCCTTTTTCGTCTTGGAAAAACATTCTCTTATTTGCCAACATTGCCCACCTCCTCAATCAATATTGCAAATATGCAAGGTTTCTCGCATAGACATCGGCACGTAAAGTATACGCTGGGTATTGACCATTCACCGGAGCCGATGTCCTGCCGGTAATAGTCAACCTTACCCCCCTGATATCATCAGTTGTCGTTGTTCCGGAGCCGTTTTCATCCAAATATTGGAATGTGAATGCAGTTATGTTTTCCGCAAAAGGCTGCGCCCCGCCGCCAGTATTTCTGTTAATCCTTTTCCCCCCGGCATCATACGTATAAATAATATTTTCATGAGCATCGGTTACATCACCGTCTTCATTCAAATCAGCCATAATCTGAAGCTGTGAGGAGCTGTACGGAATCCCGTTCGACTTTGCGTACCCCGCCATCATTACTTCACGGCTCAGCATATCCATTGCCGCTCTGACATTTTGCTGCATCTCCACAATTTTGTCCTGTTTGCTCATTGTTCTTTCTTGTCCGAGAAATATGCTATAGGCTGCACCGATAATAATAAGTCCGGCGACCATGGCTACAATCAGTTCAACCAGAGAAAAACCACCGGCGCCGCCAAAAATCCTTAACTCAGTCAAGGAATATTTTTCTTTGCAGTAATATTCGTTCATAAATCCATCCCATCAATCGAAAATACGCTAGCTCACAAGCGTGCTTAATGAAACAGACTTGCTTTTCCCCATAAACGACCACGTTACAGTTACGGTGATGGTTTTCATGCCAGTTGTTGGAGAATCCTCTGTTATATCCCACGCCCTCGTATAAACAATAGAATCCATAGTCACAGAATCCGATCCGTCAGCGACACTTCCGTCGGTTTTTAATGATTCCATTTTGTCTTTGGCCAAAGTTGTTGCCGTTGTTCTCATTTTATTCAGAGCGTTTTCTTTAACAAGCATGCTTGTCGTGGACATTATAGCAAACAATGCCGTGGTCAGGATCAACAACGCGATAAGAACCTCCGCCAAAGTGAATCCCTGAGGAATACGGAAAAATTTAACCACGGTTTTTTTAAAATCAAATTTTGGTTTCATGGCGCCTTCCCAAGTTTATCCTGCTTACTTAATCCTTCTTAACGCGCCCCGTAATGCTGACGGTTAAGGTCTTTGAACCTGCAGGATTGGTTAATGTAATAGTTGTACCCTCAGAAGCCGTACCCCTGGGTTTAAAATAAATAGGCGTATTTGTAACACTCAAAGACACATCATGATAATTTGTTTGAATATTTTTCGTTACCGTTGCCTCACCTGCATCAGCAACATGGTCATTGTCTTTATCATCTAATGTTGTATAGCTATTACCCTCAAAGGTAATCTTAAAATCATTATTCTTGGATACGGCCTGCATTCTGGCCAACATAAGATCAGACATAACTTGCCGCGCCGCTCCGTTTAACCTTCTCTGAATCATGTATTTGCGCAGATTAGGTGCCGCAATAGCGGCCATGACAGCTATAATGACGATGACAACCACAATCTCTATTATGGTAAAACCGGAAGGTTTCTTCTGCGTTTTCGTTCTTAAAAACATCGTACTTACCTTCAATAACGGTAAAATAAAAGATTGACGAACAAATCACCCCAGAACGCATAAGCCACAGCCGCTGCCGCCAAAAAAGGGCCAAAAGGAACGGCATATTTTAAATCTTGCTTTTTAATAATCATTACCGTGATGCCCACAATAGCACCGGCGAAAGAGCTGAACAACAAAATAAATATAAGAGATTTCCAGCCAAAAAAACCGCCAATCATACCCAGAAGTTTAATGTCTCCCCCGCCCATTCCTTCACGCTTGGTGATTGCTTCATAAACAAAAGCGATAAGAAACAGCACGCCACCGCCGACTAATAAACCGATGAGCGTTTCCTGCCAGGGAACTTTCATGATAAAAATGCCCGCCAGCAAAAAAATTGGAATCCCCGGCAAGGTCAGAACATCGGGAATAATCTGATGGTCCAGATCGATAAACGTAATTACAATCAGTACAGCCGTAAAAGCAAAAACCGCCAAAAACTGCAGGCTCACACCAAATTTTAAGAACAACAGCAGAAAAAACACTCCCGTGATTAATTCCACCAGGGGATAACGCCAAGAGATTTTTCCACCACAATCCCGGCACTTACCTTTCAGGATGAGAAAACTGATTATTGGTATATTATCATAAAAACGGATAAGGTTTTTACAATGGGGGCAACGGGAAAGAGGTTTAATAATCGACTCTTTAGCTGGCAAGCGATAAATGCAAACATTAAGAAAGCTGCCTATGGCCGCGCCGAAAATAAAAGCAAAAACATTCCAAAAGATCATCGTCAATTCCTGCCATTTCATATTTTCAGGGATAGAACAGAAGAGAAGTGTACTTCACAGCGCCATCGGCAGTTCTGCCGCCCTATCCCACATCTACAAGACTTAGGCCAGTAACTTTGCGCCCCGATCTTTCAAACGGTTTGCCTCTTTTCGATATCTTGTTATTATTCTACAACATTTATCGCCAAAGTCAAGAATGCGATTTGGTCAGAAAATTGATTGCTTCAGCCGTCTTTCCTTGTCCAGTCATAAGGAACTTCACCACCGTGCGCGGGCAGGCGGAACTCATCAGGTGTTTCATAGTTGTACATTTCTGTTGGCACATTGACGACTATCGCTTCTTCTTCAGAAATACATTTAAACCCGTGACACACCAGCGGCGGAATATGCACTAAAACGGGATTATGATTGCCGGCAAATATTTCATTTACTTCGCCAAAAGTGGGCGATTGTTCGCGGCCGTCATATAGCACTATTTTCATCATTCCTCTGACCACAGCCATGTTATCGGCTTGTTTTTTATGATAATGCCAGCCTTTCACTACGCCGGGGTAAGCCGTCGTCATGTAAACTTGGCCAAACTTTTCGAAGGCCTTGTCATCGGCACGTAATATTTCCATCAACCTACCCCGTTCGTCAGGTATTACTTTAATTTTTTTTACTAACACACCGTCAATCATAATTTATTTGCTCCTGTTTTTGCTACCATCTGACCTGCTGTTTGCAATGACTCGAATGTGCCAGCGTCCGACCACCAGCCTTCCAGCACATCCCATTCCATTTTATTTTCCGCAATATAAAAATTGTTCACATCGGTGATTTCTAACTCCCCTCTTTGCGAAGGCTTAAGCGATTTAATAAATTCAAAAACACGCCAATCATACATGTAAATGCCGATTACCGCGTAATTGGAAGCAGGATGCTTGGGTTTTTCCTCAATGCGGATAATTTTCTTGCCTTCAAAAACAGGCACGCCAAATCTCTGCGGGTCCGTCACCTCTTTGAGCAATATGCGCCCCCCCTCTTTCTGCGCGCGAAACTTATCCACCGCCACCTTGATATTGTTTTCGATTATATTGTCGCCAAGCACCACGACAATTTTGTCATTATCGGCAAAATGCTCTGCCATACTCAACGCCGCAGCGATACCGCCTTCCCCCTGCTGATATGTATAGTTGATATGCTTTAATCCGAAATCCTTACCGTTTTCCAGAAGGCGTAAAAAATCACCCGCATTATTCCCGCCCGTAACGATCAATATTTCGTTGATTCCCGCATTCACCAAAATGCGAATGGGGTAATAAATCATCGGTTCATTATAAACGGGGAGCAAATGTTTATTGGTTACCTTGGTCAATGGGTAAAGCCGGCTGCCCAGACCGCCGGCAAGAACTATTCCTTTCATTGTTACTCCTTATATAGTTTTAATTTTCAACGTAATTTTTTTTACATATCATATCCGAAAATATATAAACAATAAAATTCTTTGCATCCGTGTGAATAATAAGGTAATTATTTTTACATGAATGACGAGTATTACATGAAGCTGGCGCTCAGGCTGGCACGCAAAGGACAAGGGTATACCAGTCCTAACCCCATGGTCGGCGCTATACTGGTGAAAAATAACCGGATTATTGGTCAGGGCTATCATCGCTATTGTGGTACAGAACACGCGGAAGTTAACGCCATCAGAAATGCCGGGAGCAACTCTGCGGGAGCAACTCTTTATGTAACGCTGGAACCTTGCTGCCACCACGGGCAGACGCCCCCCTGCACGGAGATCATTATTAAAAATAAAATTGCCCGCGTTGTCGTCGGCTCCATTGACACTAATCCGCTCGTTTCCTGCCGGGGAATAAATCTCCTGCGGGCAAGCGGCATTGAAGTTAAAAGCGGCGTTATGGAAAATGAATGTCGCTTGCTCAACGAAATTTTTTTCCATTACATGGAAACAGGTCTGCCTTTCATTACACTGAAATACGCGCAGACTATTGACGGACGCATTGCCACCGCCACCGGTGACTCCAAATGGGTTAGTTCAAATAAATCGTTGGTATTTACACACAAACTCCGGGCGCAACATGACGCGATTCTTGTGGGCATCAACACTGTTATGAAAGACAACCCAGAACTTACTGTGAGAAACGTGCGCGGCCGTAACCCCGTGCGCGTCATCGTCGACGCCAATTTAATAATATCCCGCCGGGCAAAAGTTTTACAGAATCTGGACAAGGCCGGAACATTAATCGCCACGACAAAAAAAACAACCAACAGCGATTTTAAAAAAATAGCCGCTAGCGGCGCCGTTGTTTTGACCTGCCGCGCGACAAATACAGGCCGTGTCGACTTAAAAGATTTATTCAAAAAACTTGCGGGGCTAAACATCACCTCCGTTTTAATCGAGGGCGGCGCGCGAATAATCACTTCTGTGCTTAAAGAAAATCTGGCCCAGCGGCTGATTGTGGTGATTGCGCCAAAAATTCTGGGGACAGGAACAGAAGCCGTTGGTGATTTGAACATCCGCCGTTTAGATAAGGCAAAACTTTTATACATACGGAAAATATGGCATAGAAATTCGGATATTATAATCGACAGCAGATTGCATAAAATATAAATTATCGGGTAAGCATCATGCCCTGGTATGCTGTACATACAAAAAGCCGTCATGAATATAAAGTAAATGCGGGGCTTGTACAAAAAAAAATCGCCACGTTTTTACCTGAAGTCCGAATGTGGAGCAAACGTAAGGACCGTAAAAAGAAAATCTCCATTCCCCTTTTCCCTGGCTATCTTTTCGTGGAAATACAGTGCCTGAACAGTGAAAATAGGTTGGCCGTGCTGAAAACTTTCGGTGTGGTGCGCATTTTAGGCAAAAAAGATAATTCAGAACCAATTCCCGTACCTGACGACAAAATTGATGCCATCCGCCGCTTCGTCCAAACAGATGTTCAGATTTACAATATTCAATTGCCTCAGGTTGGAGACGCGGCACGCATTATCGACGGTCCCTTTGCCGGAATTGAAGGCGTAATAGTCAGCGCAGATGCCGAAAAAGATCTTTTTGTTATTAATATAGAGATTCTGCACCGCGCGGTTGCCGTTAAACTCGAGGGGTTCCAAATTAGCAGGATATAAAACTCTAACGGGTTGTTAAAGTAATTCTCTGTTAAAACACTTGACTTTCCGCCCATTTTGCGCAAAAAAGTTTTCGCCGCTTCTTCAAAACCAAAATAACGGCGGATTAAAAGGTGTCATTTTGAAAGGATTCATAAAAATAAACAGAGAACTCTGCAAAGAATGTCACCTCTGCATTCATTTCTGCCCCAACGCTCATATCATCCCCGGCAAAGAATATAACGCTCAGGGATATAGGTCGGTCTGCATTGACGAGAAAAAAGAATGCAACGGTTGTGCTCTTTGCGCCACCATGTGCCCGGATATAGCTATTGAGGTTTACCGTGAATAAATTTTTGATGTCAGGAAACAGCATTATTGGTGAAGCGGCGATCCGCGCCGGCTGTCGTTTTTATGCCGGCTACCCGATCACTCCGCAGAATGAGCTTACCGAATATATGGCCGAGCATATGCGTAACGCTGAAGGCGGCATCTTCATTCAATCGGAAAGCGAAATCGCCGCGATAAATATGATTGCCGGAGCTTCCGTCGCCGGCGCAAGAGTAATGACCTCCTCATCCGGTCCCGGCATTTCCTTGAAACAGGAAGGTATTTCTTCCATGGCCGNNCAACATCATGCGCGGCGGTCCCGGACTGGGTAATATCCGCCCCTCGCAGGGAGATTATTTTCAGGCGACGCGCGGCGGCGGTCACGGAGATTACCGCACGATAGTTTTCGGACCGGCCACCTGCCAGGAACTGGCCGACCTGACGATGGACGCTTTCGATCTCGCCGACAAATACCGCACACCGGTGATGATTCTGGCCGACGGCATGATGGGGCAAATGATGGAACCGGTTGTTTTTAAAAAACCTAAACCGCGGCAGTACAGCAACGATTTTATTCTGCGCGGAGCGGGCGAAGGCAAAAGCAAATTCATCCATGGCCTTATTCTGGATGCTATTGACATGGAAGAGCATAACTGGAAATTGGCACGTAAATACGGCGTCATAACCGAAAACGAAACACGGCATGAAGAACATAAAATTGATGATGCCGATCTGACAATTGTCGCTTACGGAACGGCCGCCCGCATCGCCAAAGGAGCTATTAAACGTCTGCGTGAACACAACAGAAAGGTGGGTCTTTTCCGTCCGATCACGCTTTGGCCATTCCCTGAGCTGCAACTTCGCGCTCTTTCACAAAAAATTAAAAACTTCCTTGTTTTTGAAATGAGCACGGGACAGATGTTGGAAGACGTGCGGCTGGCACTCCAAGGATATGCCACCGTCTGGTTTCATGGCCGTCCGGGCGGTGCCGTGCCCACACCTGCGGAACTGGCCAATGTTGTCGCCCGTTATTACGATAAAAAAGATTAATGAAAACAAAATATGACAAAAACAATATTTAAGCGTCCCAAAAGTCTGAAAGAAAATATTTTCCACTACTGCCCCGGCTGCGGTCACAGCATTGCGCATCGTTTGATAGCGGAAATTATCGACGAGATGGAAATAAGAGGTGTAACCATCGGCGTGCCTCCGGCAGGCTGCGCTGTTCTCGCCTATAATTACTTTGATGTCGACATGATTGAAGCTCCCCACGGCAGAGGCCCCGCGATGGCGTCGGGCATCAAGCGTGTTCTGCTCGACCGTTTTGTTTTTTCCTATCAGGGAGACGGAGATTTGGCCGCCATTGGTATTGCGGAAAGTTTCCATGCCGCCAACCGTGGCGAAAACATAACGGTCATTTTTATTAACAACGCCGTCTATGGAATGACAGGCGGGCAAATGGCGCCGACAACGATGCTGGAACAAAAAACAACCACCACACCGGCAGGAAGGCATAAAAGCCTAGACGGTTACCCCGTAAAAGTCTGCGAACTCTTTTCTCAATTAAAAGGCGTTGTTTACGCTCAGAGGTGCACACTAACTTCACCAGCACAGGTAAATAAAACAAAAAAAGCGATAAAAAAAGCATTTCAATGTCAAAAGGACGGCTTAGGTTTTTCCTTGGTGGAAATTCTCTCCCCTTGTCCGACAAATTGGAAAATGAGTCCCGTTGACGCCTGTAACTGGATCGACGAGATTATGAGTAAAGAATTCCCGCTGGGCGTTTTCAAGGATGATTCAACAACGACAAAAAAGGACAGGGAGGCCGTATAACATATGCCTATTAAGGCGGTATTTTCCGGCTTTGGCGGTCAGGGCGTTTTAATGATGGGCTACAGCCTAGCGCACAGCGCAATGAGCAAGGGCTATCACGTGACTTTTCTTCCGTCTTACGGAGCGGAAGTAAGAGGAGGAACGGCTAATTGCACCGTAGCTATCGCCGAAGAGGAAATAGCCTCTCCGGTTGCTTCGGAACCTGATTATCTCGTAGCGATGAATTCCCCTTCCCTCTTTACTTTTCAGAATAAAATAAGTTCCGGCGGAACATTTTTTTTGAATTCTTCCATAATCAAAGAAAATCCAAAACGCTCGGACGTGGTCGTTTTCACCATTCCCTGCGTGGATATGGCCCAGGAGATGGGTAACGGCCGCGTAGCCAATATTATCATGATGGGAGCATTTATCAGAAAAACGGACATTGTTACTCCCGAAATTTACTTAAAAAGTCTGGAAACAATTCTCGGCAGCAGAAAAAAATCCGCCGCGGAAATCAACCGCCGCGCATTTACCGCTGGTTACGATTTTTGGGAGAACTAAATATTTAAAAGGATACTTTTATGGCTGTTAAGCAAATCTCCGTTTTATTGGGCAATGTGCCTGGTTCATTTGCCCGGCTAACTCATATTCTGGATTCGGAAGACATCAGCACCAAGGCGGTTTCCGCAGCCAGCACGGCCAAAGACAGTACTGTTCGTCTGGTAGTCAACGACCCGGACCGGGCCGCTGCGGTATTAAAAAGTTTTAATTTTAACTTTGAAGTCACGCCGGTGCTCGCCGCAGAAGTACCTCTGCACACGGGCGGCATGAACGCTATATTGAAACCGCTCGCAAAAGGCGATATCAACATTCATTATCTCTACACAACCATCAATCGTATCGGCAAGGAAACAATTGTCATTCTGGGCGTAGATAAGCCTGAGGAAGCAAGAAAAATCCTCGCGGAGAATTGGATTTCTCTTATTGACGAAGAAATTTATTCAATCCCGTAAAACAACTGTTTTAAGATGCCCGTATCCGCCGAAAAAATAAAAGCGCTAACCGAGAGGATGGCAAATCTCGGCGTTTCTGAAAATGAGTTTGCGGAATCTTTCATCCGTTCTTCCGGACCAGGCGGACAAAAAGTAAATAAAAGCTCAACATGCGTTCATCTGATGCATATCCCCACCGGCCTTTCCGTAAAATGCCAACGAGAACGTTCACAAGGACTGAACAGATTTCTGGCACGACGTTTATTACTGGATAAAATCGAAGCTCAGCAAAAAGGTTTCGCGGAAGAAAAAAAGAAACTCAGGGAAAAAATCCGCCGCCAAAAAAGAAAACGAAGTAAAAAGACAAAGGAAAAAATTCTTGCGGCAAAACATAAAAGATCGGAGATAAAAGCTATGCGTGGCAAGGTAACTGATAATGAGTAGTCTTCCCACATGCTTCGCTGGCAAGCTCAGTGAACATTGCAAGCTTATCCTGACGCGACTCCCTAAAAAAAGGGAGTGAAAGTCGATGCACGCTTCCCCTCCCTGTTTTGTTATTATAGCAATTTTCTCTTAGCCGCCGATATATTTCAAAAGCGGATTTGCATAAAGCAGAATCAGCGCCACAACCAGCGCGTAAATGGCCAGCGATTCAATCATCGCCAGACCAACCATCATAGTAAGAAGAACTTTACCCTGAGCTTCCGGGTTTCTCCCCACGGCGTTGGTTGCCCCGTTCAGACCATTACCCATACCTAAGCCGGTGCCGATTGTTCCTAAAGCGATCGCAAAGCCTGCGGCGAAAACGGAAAGACCGATCACAATAGCCTTTGTGTAATCTATGGTTGCCACCTCTTCCGAAGCTGCGTAGACCAAGGGAGAGCAAACAATTGTCAACACTACTGCCATCATTGTGTAAAACAAACTCTTTTTCATTTTTATTCTCCTTAAACTTAAGTTAATCATTTTAAACACTACAAAACCTGAGTTTTTTCACCTCCTTTCTTTTCATTTGCGACATTTTGACTCTTAGTCATTATAATTTTTAATCGCAGTTATACCAATTGTCAAGGATTATTTAATATCAAATCCAATTATTGATTTTATCACTCGATCAAGATAATAATACGGACATGCGAAAAACAGGCGGTACAGAAAAAAAAGTGGCTCAACTTATCCAGAAAGACATTGACATAGTAAGCCAGCCTTTTGAAAAATTAGCGCAGACATTAAGCATAACGCAGTCAGAATTAATCCAGACAATTAACAATATGATTTCGCGGGGATTGATACGCAAATTCGGCGCAATTCTGGTTCATCAGAAAGCGGGTTTCAAAAAAAACGCCATGATTGTTTGGTCAGTCCCTCCAAAATTATTAGAAAAAACGGGCGAAATTTTTTCTTCCTTCCCTTTTGTTTCCCACTGCTATGAAAGAAAACCCCGTTTCAAACATAAATATAACCTTTTTACGATGATCCACAGCCAAAACGAAAACATTGCATCTCTGACCCGCATCATGTCGAAAGCCACGGGTGTGGATGATTTTCTGATTCTGGAAAGCCTGCAGGAATACAAAAAAACTTCTCCGGAGTATTTTTAATGCGAAATGATCATGACGATTTCTTTGCGAAAGCCAATCGTTTTGTCGCGGGCGGCGTAAACAGCCCCGTTCGTGCCTGGCGCGCGGTAGGTGGCAATCCCATCTTCGTCCGCAGGGCAAAAGGTTCTAAAATCTACGACAGTAACGACAAGAAATACGTCGACTACGTTTTATCATGGGGGCCCATGATTCTCGGCCACGCTGTTCCTCAAATCATCAACGCCATTAATGAGTCGGCGCGACGTGGAACCAGTTTTGGCGCGCCCACCGAGGCAGAAACGCGAATGGCGCAGTTAATCTGTGAAGCAATTCCCTCCATTGAGCTTGTGCGGATGACCAGTTCGGGAACAGAAGCAACAATGACGGCTATTCGCCTCGCGCGCGGTTTTACAGGAAAAAAATTGGTGGCGAAATTCGACGGGTGTTATCACGGACATGCTGATTCTCTCTTGGTCAAGGCCGGATCAGGAGTGGTCACTCTCGGCATACCTGGCTCGCCGGGGATTCCTGAAGAGGCCACTCATTTAACCCTCAGCCTACCTTATAACGATCTGGAATCTTTGAAAAAAATGATCAAAAAATACGGTCCAAAGCTTGCCGCTGTTATTGTAGAACCGGTTGCCGGCAACATGGGGGTAATTCCACCACGAGATGGTTTTCTAGAAAAACTTCGAGAATTTACGGCAAAAGAAAGAATTCTCCTGATTTTTGATGAAGTAATTACCGGGTTTCGCTTCAATTTCGGTGGTTATCAGAATTTAATACAAATCAAACCGGATTTGACCTGCTTAGGAAAAATAATTGGCGGAGGTCTGCCCGTGGGCGCACTAGGCGGCAAGAAGGAAATAATGGATAGACTCGCTCCGACAGGAGATGTTTATCAGGCAGGAACTCTTTCCGGTAATCCGTTGGCCATGAATGCGGGATTGGCTACGCTCCATATACTCAAGGAAAAAGCAACGAATTTCTCTGCATTGGATAAAAAAAGTGAATATTTATGCGACGAAATGAAAAAGTTATTTGAAAAAAAAGGAATCCCCGTTTGCATTAATCGCCTTCATTCCATGTTTACTATCTTTTTCCAAGAAGGTCCGGTTTATGATTTGGTCAGCGCACAAAAATCCGATATCAAGCTTTTTTCCCGCTTTTTTCATGGCATGTTAAAAAAGGGTGTCTGGTTGGCGCCATCGCAATTCGAAGCCTTATTTCTGTCTTTCGCTCACACACGGAAAGATATTGCTTACACCTTGGATGCCTGCACGGATACGCTGAAATATCTATAACCTGCCGATTGACAAGCTTCTGTCATTACTGTAATGTTTTTTGCAAATCGCGATGACAATTATTTTTTTCAGGAGGCAAAATGAAAAAGGCTTTTCTCACCGGCATCACCGGCCAGGACGGTTCATACCTTGCCGAATTTCTGTTAAGCAAGGGATATGAAGTTCATGGTCTGATACGCCGCTCCAGCACTTTTAACACGGACCGCATCAATCACCTTTATCGCGATTTCCACGAGCCAAATACAAGGCTATTTTTGCATTATGGCGATCTCAGTGTGTCCGGCCAACTAATGGATTTGCTCCATTCCATAATCCCCGACGAAATTTACCACTTAGGCGCGCAAAGCCACGTGCGGGTCAGTTTTGATATGCCCGAGTATACCGGCGATATTACAGGCCTAGGAACACTGAGAATCCTAGAAGCAATACGCAAGACCGGATTAAAAATAAAATTCTATCAAGCCTCTTCCAGCGAAATGTTCGGCGCAGCACCTCCACCACAAAACGAAAAAACAGCTTTTCAGCCGAGAAGTCCTTACGCGGCAGCAAAAGTATACGCCTATCATGTTGTGCAAAACTACCGTGACGCCTATGGCATCTTTGCCGTCAACGGAATTTTATTCAACCATGAATCCCCGCGGCGGGGGGAAACCTTTGTAACCAGAAAAATAACACGTGCGGCCACTCAAATTAAAATGGGGCTGAAAGACAAACTTTATCTGGGAAACCTTGAAGCCAAGCGCGATTGGGGGTACGCCGGTGACTTCATCGAGGCAATGTGGTTGATGTTGCAACAGGAAAAGCCCGATGATTTTGTGATTGCTACCGGTGAAACTCACTCTGTACGTGAGTTTGCCGAAAAGGTTTTTGCCAAACTCGATCTTGATTACAAAAAATACGTCGAAGTTGATCCTCGCTACTTTCGTCCCACGGAAGTGGATGTTCTGCTTGGGGACCCCTCCAAAGCAAAAAAAGTACTCGGCTGGCAACCGAAAGTAACGTTCGATGAACTGATCAATATGATGATTGCCGCCGATATGGAAATTGCCAAAAAAGAAAAAACTCTGGTTGATGCCGGTTTTACCTGCACCAACAGTGAACGCCTATCGTAAATAAAACAGGGAGATTTTCACTTGCTCAAAAACAAACGAATCATCGTCACCGGGGGTAAAGGATTTTTAGGTAAGCATTTGCTCAAAAAATTTACCGATTACGGCTGTCGAAATATTGATGTTGCTGATCTTCCTGAATTTAACCTGACAAATATAGACGATATACGGCGCATGTATGAAGAAAAAAAACCGGATATTGTCATTCACCTGGCCGCCAAGGTCGGCGGTATCGGCTTCAACCAGGAAAAACCGGCCGAACTTTTTTACGACAATCTGATCATGGGCTCGCAATTAATGCATGAGGCCTGCTTGCGCAATATTGAAAAATTTGTCGCTCTCGGCACCATCTGCGCATATCCCAAATTCACTCCGGTGCCGTTTAAAGAAGAAGATATCTGGAAGGGATACCCTGAAGAAACCAACGCACCTTATGGCCTAGCCAAAAAAATGATGCTCGTGCAGTCTCAGGCCTACCGGCAGCAATATGGTTTCAATTCCATATTTTTACTTCCCGTCAATCTTTACGGACCGGGCGATAATTTTGATCCGCGTTCCTCACATGTGATTCCCGCATTGATAAAAAAATGCTTTGACGCCCTTGATAAAAAAGAAGCTTCCATTGAAGTTTGGGGAACCGGCGCCGCGACACGAGAATTTTTCTATGTGGAGGATGCGGCTGAAGCTATTTTTCTGGCCATGGAAAAATATAACAAAAGTGATCCGGTCAATATAGGTGCAGGATTCGAAATCTCAATAAAAGAACTGGCCGAACTTATCGTAAATTTAAGCGGCTTCAAAGGGACTATCATCTGGGATAAAACCAAACCTGACGGTCAGCCACGCAGGATGCTGGATACTTCCAAAGCATCAAAAGAATTTGGTTTTCAAGCAAAAACCGATTTAATCACGGGATTGACCAAAACAATCAATTGGTTCAGAAAAAACAGATATTCGACAAAATAGCTGAACGTCGGTCATTTTTTTATTGACATTACTTAAGAGGGATGTTAAGGAGCCATCAGTTGAATGGATAAGGAACTCAAAAAAAGCGCCATTCAATTAGCGTATGCCAGCAGCGTCGGCATTGCAATGGTTTTGGCGATTTTTGGGTGCCTGCTGATAGGAGTTTACTTAGACAGGAAATTCGATACCGGCAGTGTTTTTACCTTTATATTTCTATTAATCGGTATCGTGGCTGGTTTCCGCAACTTATATGTCTTGATAAAAAGATATTTTACTGATGATGAACCAATAATAAAGAGTTTAAAAAGTGAACCTCATCGCCAAAGACCCTCTCCAAAAAAAAATTGAGATTTACAACTGGATAATGCTTGCTGTTGTTCTTATCCCGTCTTTAATTTTCGGCACTTTCAAATTCGCCTTGGGCGTATTGATCGGTGGATTTATCAGCATAGTCAATTTTTACTGGATGGGACACTCACTGCGTAACGCCTTCAGCCGGACAAGCGATAAAATAAAAACCAATATTGTGCTCAGATATTTCATCCGGCTGGTGCTAAGTGCCATCGTGCTCTATCTCTTAATTTCCACCGGCACTGTAAACATCATTGGTTTGGTCATCGGTCTTTCCGTAGTTGTTCTAACCGTCGTCTTTACGATAATTTTGACTTTTTCAAAAAAAAATTTAATTGAGGAGATTTCATAAAGTATGCATCCCATTTATTTTCTGGAAAACCCTTACATTCCCGCGCATGTCGCTTATGCTCTGCTTTTGGCGGTTATTTTAATCATCTCCGCCTTTTTGGCTTCAAGAAACCTGCAGGTTTATCCCGGTCGATTCCAAAACTTTATGGAAGTCATTATCGGCGGCTTTGACGCACTGCTCAATGAAATAATGGGAGAAAAAGGCCGTAAATATTTTCCACTTATCGCCACACTAGGCCTTTTCATATTTTTATCGAACCTTTTTGGCGCATTCCCCGGGTTTAAGTCGCCTACTTCAGATATCAATACCACCGCCGCTCTGGCTATTGTCGTTTTTTTCTCCACGCACGTAGTCGGGGTTAAAACGCACGGGTTAAAATACCTCAAGCAGTTCATGGGCCCGGTAATCTGGCTTGCGCCTCTAATGGTCCCCATTGAAATCGTCAGCCATCTCTCACGGCCACTATCTTTGTCTTTCCGTTTATTCGGTAACATAAAAGGTGGAGACCTTGTATTGATTATCCTGCTTCTTCTCGTTCCCATGCTTGTTCCCTTGCCCATAATGGCGTTAAAACTTTTCGTCTATCTGGTTCAAACGCTGGTATTCGTTCTGCTTGCCATGATGTACATAGCTGGCGCGGAGGAAGAAGCTCATTAATGTCGAATAATTTTTACAACGGCGTACCGATAAAACGGTTTTTTACCAACAGACAAAATGTATTTCTTTACAGTTTGATGAGGTCAAACATATATTAAATCGTTTACCAAAATCGCTGGTAAAAAGCTGATAGCAAAACGTTATCAGCTTTTTTTTTGAATTGTTTTATTTCGTATTGTTTTTTATATTTTTTAAAAAACATTTTCTTGCTCTTGACGTTGCTGTTTAATCGTAATATCTAACATGTGAATTTTTAGAAGCGGGGTTTGCATGCACAATTTAGGAATTAATATCGGCTCTTCCAACATCAAAGTAACAATGTTGAAAAATAATTATATTCTGTGGAGCGCTGTGGAGCCCCACGAAGGCGATTTTATTTCCACCCTAAAGAAGATTTTATCATCTCATAGTCTGCCCCCTAACACCAAAGCATTGGTCACAGGCACCGAAGGCAGGCACTTGTTGAATATTAACAGTGCCATCGAACCCCTGTGCATAGAAGAAGTATTAAAAAGTATCAATCACAAAGCGGACGCTTTAGTTTCTCTGGGCGGTGAAGACCTTGTTGTCTATACAATCGATAAGAACAAAAAAATTATCACCAGTTTTTCCGGCAACAAATGTGCGTCAGGCACGGGAGAATTTTTTAAGCAACAATTGGCCCGAATGGACATGAAACTCGGGGATGTTAACTGTCTTCCGGAAGATTGCCGCGTGCTCAAGCTTTCGTCCCGCTGCTCGGTATTCATGAAAAGCGACTGCACACACCGTCTGAATAAAGGTGAAGCCACGACAGGCGACATCGTGTTGTCGCTCAGCGACGTCATGGCCATCAAAGTCATCGACTTTTTGAAAAGAGCCCGGATAGACAAAGGGAAAGTACTGCTTGTTGGTGGAGTTACGCAGAATCAGTTTATTCTGCGTTTCATCCGCGAGCGCATGCCGCAAATTGAATTTGTTGTTCCCGAACAGGCAGCCTATTTTGAGGCTTACGGCGCCGCGCTCCTCTCCGAAACAGCAGGAAGTATTCTGCCGCCTCTTGACTCTCTGTTCAAAAACAGCCGCATTCAATTCAAGCGGTTCAAAAGCCTGAAAACCGCCCAGGGTCGTGTAACTTACCTTCCTTCTAAAAAAACTAAAGTCGTTGCCGGGCGCGAATACATTCTTGGTGTCGACGGCGGCTCCACCACCACTAAAGCCTGCCTGATCGACATGGAAACCAACGAAATCACCGCCTCTTTTTACGGACGCACACACGGAGATCCGGTGAATGCTCTAAAAAACTGCCTTACCGAAATGAAAAAGCAAATCCGCGAAGATATCGGCGATGAAAAAATCAACATCTCGCTTGCTTCGACCACCGGATCCTCGCGTGAAATTCTCGGCGTTTTTTTGGAAACACCGGCCGTTTACAATGAAATAATCGCCCATTCCGTGGGAACCACATACTACCGAGATAACATCGATACGATTTTTGAAATCGGCGGACAAGACGCCANNGAAATCGGCGGGCAGGACGCCAAATACACCTTTCTCAGCAACCGGGTGGCCTGCGACTACGCCATGAACGAAGCCTGCTCCGCGGGAACAGGATCTTTTTTGGAAGAATCCGCCCAAGGCGACTTAAATATCGCCGAAGCCGCCCAAATCGGTGATATCGCGCTCGCCGCAGACCAACCCTTAAAATTCGGCGAGCACTGTTCCGCTTTCATCAACTCAGATATTCGTAACGCCATTCAGCAAGGTGCCTCTCGCGAAGATATAACAGCGGGCATTGTCACCTCGATTGTGTCTAACTATCTAAACCGCGTCGTAGGAAACCGGACAATTGGTAAAAACATTGTGCTGCAGGGCGGTGTCGCCAAAAACAAGGCCGTGCCGCTGGCCTTTGCAATGCTTCTCGATAAAGATATTCTGGTTCCGCCCGACCCCGAACTGATGGGTTGCTTTGGTGTAGGTATCCTGGCAAAACAAAAAGTTCAGGAAGGATTTCTGACCAAATCCGATTACGACATTGATCAAATCATCGCCACCACCGTCATTTATGAAAAAGAATTTCAATGCAAATCTTGCGACAACTTCTGCCCCATCCGTATTTTAAATGTTAATGGCCATAAATACATGTTCGGGGGACGCTGTAACAAATACGCCAATATCCGGAAGAAAAAAGTCTTCAATGAAGATGATGTCGTTGACTACATTGAAAAGCGCAATGATATTATGTTTAACCAATGTGCGCCTGACCCGTCAACGCTGGTGAAGAAAAAAAATTGCGTCGTCGGCATCCCTCGTTGTTTTTCGATTTACACTCTCTGGCCGTTATATTCCTGGTTCTTCCACGCCTTGGGCGTAGAAACACTTGTTTCCCATGATATTTCACATGAAGGAACGGCGCGCGTGGAAAGCAGCTACTGTTTTCCTGCAGAAATCGCGCACGGCGCCGTTCAGGATATTTTTGACCACAAGGTTGATTATATATTTTTGCCTCATTTCCGCGACATGGAAAGCTACGAAAAAGACCAAACGGCCAACTTCTGCCCGATCACGCAGAGTTTGCCTTACTACATTAAAAAGGCCTTCCCGGAAATCCCCGACAATAAATATTTGACACCCGTTGTGAGTTTTATGCTCGGCAAGGAAAAAGCCGCAGAACCCTTCATCGCCATGGCGGCAGCAATGGGGTTCAGCGGAAATGAAGCAAAAAACGCCTTCAATATCGCGCTGGAAAAACAAATGGAGTGTTTTTCGCGATTCAGTGAATTGGGCAAACAGGCGTTGGCTGATTCACTCCGGACCAAACGCCCCTTAATCGCAATTCTGGGACGCCCCTATAATTCCTTTACCGCCGACGTCAACATGGGTATTCCGCGGAAATACACGTCTCGCGGTTACTCCGTCATTCCGTTTGATATTCTTCCCTTCGAAGACCGGCCGATATACCCCAATATGTACTGGTACTACGGTCAGCAGAACATGAAAGCGGGCGTACTCTTAAAAGAGGAAGAAAATGTCTTTGTCACTTATATTTCCAATTTCTCCTGCGCACCCGATTCTTTCATGCTGCATTATCTAAAATGGATTATGGGCACAAAACCTTTTTTGATTCTGGAACTCGATTCACACACGGCGGACGCCGGAGTGGACACGCGCATCGAGGCCTTCCTGGACATCATTGAAGGCTACCGCTTAAAACTCACAACAATTCGTGAAGAACGTTACGATAACGGACTGCGCTTCATTAACAATCCCGGTGAGGAAATTCACCTGAAAAATGTGCTTACGGATAAAAAGATACCAATCAAAAACAACCCCCGCGTCGTGCTTTTGCTGTCGAACATGGGAAGGCTCTCGGCGGAGCTTATCGGAGCGGCGCTGCGCGGTCTCGGCGTCAACGCACAAACCATGCCCGTACCGGATATTTACACACTGCAACTGGCACGCAATCACACTTCAGGAAAAGAATGCCTGCCATCGCACCTGGTACTGGGCAGCACGCTTCAGTATTTATTCTCCGATAAATACCGCAAAGATGAAATTTATATCCTGTTCGTTCCCACAACTCACGGCCCCTGCCGGACCGGTCAGTATTTTGTGTTTTATGAAAATCTATTTAAAGACCTCCGCCTGGAAAATGTGGTGGTCTTCACTTTGGATTCGGACAATTCCTATAACGAACTCGGGCCGGAATTTTCCAAGTACGCCTGGTGGTCAGCGATTATCGCCGACTACATGAAAGACGTGGAAACATCTTTACGCACCTGCGCCGCCAACCCTGCCGAAGCTATGCGAATCTATGACCAGATTTGGCAAAAAATGATCGCTGTAGCCGAAAAAGACATCACCAAAGTTCTGCCCGCGCTAAAAGAAATTGCGGATACAATATCCAAAATTCCTCTGGCCAGAAAAATGGAGGATTGCCCGAAGGTACTAATTGTCGGGGAAATTTACGTTCGACGAGATGATTTCGCCGTCGATGAGCTGATCGACCAATTCAGCCGTCACGGCATCATCGGTAAAGTTTCCGGCGTATCCGAATGGTTTTACTATTGCGACTTTGTCCGTCATTATGAACTTAAAAAGAAACTCAGCATCCTGCCTTGGTATCAGCGACTCTTTTCCAAGGAATTTCGGGATATTATTGACTGGCGCATCGAACATTTCTACAAAAAAAATGTAGAAAAAAACATCCGTAACACACTGCAAGTTACCGGATTGGTGCCGCACACTCCGCATAACATGACAACGATCATGAAAAACACAGAAAAGCACTTTGTCAGCCACGAACTGCATTCGGAAATCAGCGTTTCCAGCGGTGTTGCCGCCACGGCTATGATGGACGGATATTCCGGTATTGTTAACATTTCTCCTTTTGCTTGTCTGATCGGGCGCGTAATTGAAGGGCTTTATACGCCTTGGGCAAGAGAAAGGAGGTATCCCATCATCTCGATTGAAATTGACTGCAACCTTTTACCTCCTAACGTATTGAGCAAATTGGAAATATTCATGCTCAACGTGCTAAGATTCAAAAACAACGGGAATGCGCAAGTGATGATCGAACAACAAGGGATAAAATCCGTGGCCATAGATAGAAAAATAATCAGATAAGAACCGGTTCTTCTTTAGACTGTTTAAAAATGAAAATAAGCATGACTGGGATTCTTCTAGCAGGCGGCAAGAACACTCGGATGGGCATAAATAAGGCCTTCTTAGAGATGGATGAAGCTCGCCTGATTGATAGAATTCTCGCCATTTTTCATGAACTCTTTTCAGAAACAATAATCGTCACCAATGACCCCTTAAGCTACACGGAATTTACCTCGGCAACTACAGTAACGGATATTTACAAGAATAAAGGAGCATTAGGAGGAATTTATTCGGGGCTTTTTTTCGCTTCTGAGTATTATTCATTTGTCACTGCCTGCGATATGCCCTTTTTGAACAAGGATTTGATTATTTATCTTTCTCAACAGGTAAATAAACACGACATTGTCGTGCCTTTGACGTCCAAAGGATTCCAACCACTCCACGCCATATATTCTAAAAATTGCCTTACACCGATAAAAAAACACATTGATGCGGGCAGATTTAAAATAACAGGTTTTTATAAAGGGTTGCGTGTTTTAACCATAACGGAAGAGGCATTGCATCCCTTTGATAAAAACGGGCAGCTGTTTCTCAATATCAACACGCCAAAAGAGTTGGAGCTTCTTAAGCAAGAAATAAAAAATAATAATAAAATCATAGACAAATAATTACTATCTTACTTAATACTTTAATTATTTTTGCGTTTTTATCTGGTTGTGTAAATTATGTTTTATTAATCGAATAATAAAAAATCATAAAAAAAATTTTACCTTTCTTAAAAGAAACGCTTGACAAATCCTAAACGCTTGATTAATAAAATTGAACATACACTCAGTCATTTATTTTTAGTGTGGCGAAAACAAGGCAAGAAGAATAGATGAGAAGCAGTCGGCAAAATATCATCGAAGCAACTCAAAGAATTCTGCAGACACGGGGTTTGACACGGGCAACTACGCGTGAAATTGCTCGCGAGGCTAAAATCACTGAAGGATTGATTTACCACCACTTCAAGGATAAGGCGGAATTAATTTATGAGGTAGTTGAAACACTTGTAAGCGAAACAAAAGACCTTCTGCAAAATTTACCCTTAAGAGTGGGAACTCGCACACTTCGAGAAAACCTGGAAGAAGTCCTGTATTCGGTCTATAAGGCGCATTATGAAATAACTCCGATTATCTGCGCAATTTTTGCTGATCGAAAACTACACGCCCGAATGTTGGAAATCATGCAGGAACGTGGCATTGGCCCGCAACATACCATTCAAGGGCTGATCGTATATCTGGCAGCAGAGCAACGAATGGGGAGGCTCTCCGACGCAGTAGATGCTCAGACTATTGCCAAATGTTTATTATTTATCAGCACGCAAGCGGCAACAAATGACCAATTGATGGAGCTTACACCCGACAAGGAACACATTCGCCGTGAAATTCACAACTATGTACAAATATTGATGACCGGCCTGTCGCCCTTTACAAAAGGCAAAGATAAATTATAGGCAAAATAAACAAGAAAATATGAATTTTTATGTATTGTTTACGTTGTTAATGATATTGTTTTGAAGGGGTTATGTCGTGAACTTGCACTTTACAAAAAGGCAACCCCATAAGTTTTCATCTTTACAAAAAGAGGTGCTGAATGAAAATCACTAATCGAACAGGGGTCGTGAGCACCGTAGCTATTCTCGTTTTCTGTTTTATACTAAACGGTTGCGGCGAACAAAACATGGGCGGTCCGCCCCCTACTCCTGAAGTTGCTGTTGTAACAACACAATTAAAGGAAGTAGTTTTGACAACCGAATTGGCCGGCAGGACATCCGCTTATTTGGTTGCCGAAGTTCGTCCCCAAGTTTCTGGAATTATTCAAAAACGCCTCTTTAAGGAAGGCTCCGACGTCCGAGCCGGCGAAGTTTTATTTCAGATAGATCCAGCGCTGTATCAAGCCGCCCTATCCCGCGCTGAGGCCAACCTCACTGCCCTTCAGTTAAAGGCCAATCGCCTCCGGGAATTACTGGCTGAGAAAGCGGTCAGCCAGCAGGACTATGACGATGTAGAGGCAGCGTTGAAACAAACTCAGGCGGAAACGCAAACAGCACGCATCAATCTCAAGTATACGTCCATTACCGCGCCTATATCTGGCCGTATTGGAAAATCGAACGTTACCGTAGGCGCCTTGGTAACGGCACATCAGCCGATGGCTTTGACTACCATTCAACAACTGAATCCCATGTACGTAGATGTTGCTCAGTCCACCGCCGATGTTTTGCGCTTGCGCCGCCTGCTGCAGGAAGGGCAACTGAATCAGAATAACAAAAACCAGCGAATAGTCAGATTGTTTCTCGATGATGGGACAGAGTACCCATCAAAAGGAATCCTCCAGTTCCGTGATGTAACCGTTGACCCGACTACGGGCTCCGTCACTTTGCGCATCGTATTCCCCAATCCAAAAAATATCCTACTGCCAGGTATGTTTGTCCGCGCGGTGATCCCCGAAGGCGTCAACACAAAAGCGATTCTTGTGCCGCAACAGTCTATATCACGTGACCCCAAAGGTAATCCTTATGTGTTAATCGTGGACGCTGAAGGAAAAGTGCAGCAACGTCAACTCACGCTTGACCGTGCCATCGGCAGTGATTGGCTGGTATCGTCAGGACTTACAGAAAATGAACAAGTTATTGTTGAAGGTATGCTGAGAATAAAACCCGGCGATTACGTAAAAGCAGTCCCCTTCGAAACCGGAACAAAAAATAAAGATGCAATTCCGCCCGCGGAAAAAAATTAAAGGGAAATCTGATGCTATCAAAATTCTTCCTGAATCGTCCGGTTTTTGCCTGGGTCATCGCCATCATCATTATGTCGGTGGGTGTCTTGGCGATTTATAATTTGCCAATTTCACAGTATCCACAAATGGCTCCTCCGACCATTTCTATTTCTTGCTCCTATCCCGGATCCTCCGCAGAGACAGTCGAAAACAGCGTCACTCAGGTTATCGAACAAAAGATGACCGGCCTGGAAAACCTTCTATATCTGTCTTCTTCCAGCGACTCGGCTGGTGCTTCCCGTATTGAACTAACCTTTGCACCAGGAACAGACCCGGATATGGCGTGGTCGCAGGTACAAAACAAAGTCCAGTCCGCCATGACCAGTCTTCCCGATATGGTGCAAACCCAAGGAGTGGATGTCAGGAAATCCACCCGAAATTACCTAATAATCGTTGGCTTGGTTTCGGAAGACGGCTCCATGGACGGCACCGATCTAAGAGATTTTGCCAAATCCAATTTGGAAAAAGTCTTGGCGCGCGTTCCCGGCGTGGGTGAAGTTGAAGTTTTCGGCGGTGGGTATGCTATGCGCGTGTGGCTCAATCCGGAAAAGCTGACGGATTACCATCTGACTGTGGAAGACGTAATTACATCCCTGAAAAGTTATAACGTGGAAGTTTCGGCAGGACAGTTTGGCGGAGCGCCTGCCGTCCCCGGTCAACGCCTGAATGCCTCTATCGTTGTCCAAAACATGCTTTCAACACCTGAAGAATTTGCCAACATTCCCTTGCGAACCAATCCTGACGGTTCAATCGTACGGATCGGTGACGTAGGGCGAACAGAGTTGGGCACAGAAATTTATGATATCCAGGTTTCGAATAACGGGAAACCGTCCGCGGGCATTGCCGTTCGCCAAGCACCGGACGCCAACGCGCTGGATACGGCCGATGCTGTGAAAGCAAAAATGGAGGAGATGAGCAGGTTTTTCCCGCCCGGCCTGAAGGTCGTCTACCCGAACGATTCCACGGTATTCATCAAAGTATCCATAAATGAAGTGATAAAAACTCTGATTATCGCCATACTTCTTGTTTTTCTGGTAATGTTACTTTTTCTTGGAAACGTCCGGGCTACACTGATTCCCACTATTGCTGTACCGGTGGTTATTCTGGGAACTTTCGCCGTTCTTGGTCTCTTCAGTTTTACCATCAATATGCTTACAATGTTTGCCATGGTTTTGGCCATCGGCCTTTTAGTGGATGATGCTATCGTGGTCGTGGAAAATGTTGAACGCATCATGAGCGAAGAAGGCCTTCCCCCTAAAGAGGCCACAGCCAAATCTATGGATCAAATTACCAGTGCTCTGGTAGGTATCGGGTTGGTACTTTCAGCGGTTTTCGGCCCAATGGCTTTTTTCCCCGGTTCCACAGGGGTCATCTACCGGCAGTTCTCCATTACGATTATTTCCGCCATGCTCCTCTCCGTCGTTGTCGCTTTAATTCTAACGCCTGTTCTCTGTGCATCAATTCTCAAGCCGGTAAGAGCGGGTCATGAACCCGCTGAGCATGCTGTTTCTTTTTTAAAGCCTTTTTTCTTATGGTTTGACCGCATATTCCTCCGGATTCGCGATCGGTACGTCGCGCTTGTTAGCCATTCCCTTTCACGAAAAAAACGATATCTTTCCGTATTTATTGTAATTATTTCGCTTATGGGTGTCTTGTTTCTGCGCATGCCCACCGCATATCTCCCGGATGAGGACCAGGGTATCTTGCTCGCACAAGTAATAATGCCAGTAGGTTCTACACTGGAACAAACCGACGCGGTCACAAAACAAATCGAAAAATACTTTATGGAAAATGAAAAGGAAGCGGTCGATACCGTCATGACCATAACCGGGGTCGGTTTTTCCGGACGAGCACAAAATAACGGCATGGTATTTATCCGATTGAAAGACTGGCATCTTCGCGATCGGCATGACCTCAAAGCTCCCGCCATTGCGGGAAGGGCAATGGTGGCTCTTTCCGGCATCCGCAATGCTCTAGTATATACCTTCCAGCCACCCGCTGTTTCTGAACTCGGCATGTCTATGGGATTTGATTTCCAATTCTTGGACCGAAGCGGCTCGGGTCATAATGCTTTAATGGCCGCGCAGTATCAGCTCTTGGGCATCGTGGCTCAGGATCCAAGAGTAACAAAAGTTCGCCCCAACAGCATGCCCGACGTACCGGAATACCGTGTTGACGTGGATTGGGAAAAGGCCGGCGCTCTTGGTGTGCCAATCACTTCTATTCACAGGACACTTTCGGCAGCCTTTGGCAGCGCTTATATAAATGATTTCGTTCAAGGTGGTCGTGTAAAAAGAGTTTATATCCAAGCTGACGCTCAATACCGCATGCTGCCCAAGGATCTGGAAAAACTTTATATTCGAAACACCCAGGGCAAGATGGTTCCTTTCTCATCCTTCGCCTCTGGTCGCTGGACATCGGGAGCTCCCAGGTTAACGCGTTTCAACGGATTCCCTTCCATTAATATTTGGGGCGAGCCTGCGCCGGGTAGAAGCTCAGGCGAGGCGATGAAGGCCATGGAAGAAGCGGTGACAAAACTTCCCAGGGGATTTGGTTTCGATTGGAGCGGTCTTTCCTATCAGGAAAGGATGGCCAGCACACAGGCGCCACTTTTATATGCCTTTTCCATTTTTGTCATCTTTTTGTGTTTGGCCGCTCTCTACGAAAGCTGGACAATTCCCATCTCCGTTCTTCTAGTTCTTCCGCTGGGGGTTATCGGTGGAATTATTGCGTCCAGCACTCGCGGACTGGCTAATGACGTTTATTTCCAAATCGGGCTGCTTACTACACTGGGGCTTACCACCAAAAATGCTATTCTTATTGTACAGTTTGCCAAAGGAGGTTTAGAAAAGGGAATGAATCTCATAGAAGCTACCCTGGAAGGAGCGAGACTTCGTTTCCGGCCTATTCTCATGACGTCATTGGCTTTCGGCTTCGGTGTTTTACCTCTGGCTCTCACCACCGGAGCTGGCGCCGGTGCCCAAAATGCCATAGGCACCAGCGTGTTGGGAGGAATGATCACGGCAACCGTCCTGGTGGTTATTTTTTCACCGCTATTTTACGTTTTGATAGAAAAAATATTCGGGAAACAGACCAAACTGACACCTGGAGAAAACATCCGTAAAAACTTCATTAACGGATGGGTAGAGAAAATTCGCTTTAAATGGAAAAATCGAAAGTCAGCCAAAACAAGGGGTATCAATTGATCAAGGGTAAAATGATATGAACAGAAAATTATTCCTTTTTTTGTTTATGACCATTCTTGTTGTTGGCGGATGCACGATGGCCCCAAAATACACGCGTCCGGACATGCAAATACCTTCTGAATGGCCGACCGGCCCGGCATATGGTGAAACACAACCTGCGTTCTCAGTCCCGACGGCAGAAGAATTGACTTGGCGAGACTTCCTTTCTGATGAAGGAATGCAAGAGATTATTGAAGCCGCGTTGTCCAACAACCGCGACTTACGACTGGCTGCCTTGAATGTGGAAAAAGCACAAGCGCTTTACGGCATTGGATGGACATCTCTCTTGCCCTCCGTTGATGCAATAGGGAGCTGGTATAAGGAACGAATACCTGCCGATCTTTCCTCAACTAAAAGCGCATACACCACAGAACGGTACAATATAAATCTTGGCATCACTTCCTGGGAAATTGATTTCTTTGGCCGTATTCGCAGTTTGAAAGACAAGGCTCTAGAAGAATACCTTGCTACTGACCAGTCTTTACGCAGCGCGAAGATTCTCCTTATCTGCACCGTAGCTCAGGCATATTTGACTTTAGCCGCGGATCGGGAAGCGCTTCAACTGGTATCTTCAACGCTAAAAACACAACAAGCTGCTTATGAACTGATTCGCAAACGCTATGAAGTGGGTATCGTATCCGAATTGGACCTGCTCCGGGCGCAGAGCCAGGTGGATGCGGCCAGGGGGGATGTTGCCCGTTATACCCAGTTTGTCGCGCAGGATGAAAATGCCTTAAATCTTCTGGTCGGCTCCCCGGTCAGGCACGAGCTACTGTCACAAAATCTGTCGGATATCACCCTGCCCAAAGATATTTCCGCCGGGCTTTCCTCCGAGTTACTTTTGCGCCGTCCGGATGTTCTGTCGGCGGAACACCGTCTCAAAGCAGCCAATGCCAACATCGGCGCAGCCCGCGCGGCTTTCTTTCCCCGCATTTCATTGACTACCACCGTCGGAACCGCCAGCGCCGACTTATCCGGGTTGTTCAAATCCGGTTCAGGAGTGTGGACATTTGCGCCGCAGATTATAATGCCGATTTTCGACGCCCGTACCTGGTTTGCGTACAACGTTTCTAAAATTGAAAAAGAAATGTCCATTGCACAGTATGAAAAATCCATTCAGACCGCTTTTCGTGAAGTAGCCGATGCTCTTGCTGTAAAAGGCACGATCAATCAACGCATTGAAGCCCAACAGTCGCTTGTCGACGCGCTTGCAACGGCTTACCGGCTTTCCGAGGCGCGTTACTCCAAGGGAATCGACGGCTATCTTTCCGTTCTGGACGCGCAACGTTCACTCTACAACGCACAGCAGGGTCTGGTTATGTTGCATCTCGCCCAAATAAATAATCTGGTGACTCTGTATAAAGCACTGGGCGGAGGTAAAAATAATTACTGATTTCATAATCATGAATGGACTTCTAAGAGTTTACAGTTATAATATTTCAGCAGCTTGCTGCCGCAAAAATAAAATGTCCAAAGAAACCATGCGCAATAATTTTAGGAGATAATGAAAAGATTACTTCGAATGAAAATAAAATATGTGATTGAGCTCACGTTAATTCTTCTGTTCCTCTGTCCAGTGGAACCGGCATCAGCAGCGGATGAAAAAGCTCGCGGAGCTGATACCTTAACCATATATCTGGAAAACGATCTTTTCGGTTTTGACAACTGGGACCGCTACTACACCCACGGAACAAAGATATCCTGGATTTCCCAAGATCTTACCAACTATCGGGATATTCTGCCTGTACCGTCCTTCGTGCACCGCTGGGTTGAGCAGATACCCTATCTCAATGATCCGCAAAACCTGCGCACAGTTTCTCTTTCGCTTGGTCAGAACATCTACACGCCTGCAGACAGAGAAAGAACAGACTTGATTCTATATGACCGTCCCTATGCCGGTGTCACATACTTGGGACTGGGCCTGCACAGCAGAAATAGTGTGCACATGGATACTCTCGAACTTGATATCGGCATTGTCGGACGCCATTCCTATGCTCAGGATATCCAAGAAGTAATTCACAAGTGGACGGGCACATTAGTGCCGAAAGGGTGGGAGCATCAACTTCACGATGAACCCCTCATAAATTTGTATATAGAGCGCAAATGGAAAGCTTTACAAAAGATAAATTCAGCAGGATTAGGATTTGACTTTATTCCGCACGCCGGTCTGGGCGTCGGCAATGCGTATACCGGAGTTAATATGGGCGGTCAAATGCGTTTTGGTTGGAACATTCCCAACGATTACGGAACATATCTAATTCGCGCCGGTTCCGACAGCAACGCGCCGCTGGACGATACTGATCCACGTTTCTTTCAGCCATTTCACCGTTTGGGGCTTCACCTTTTCCTTGCAGTGGATGGAAAGGCCGTTGCACGAAATATCCTTCTTGACGGAAACACATTCCGAGACAGTCACAGCGTCAATAAAAAACCTTTTGTCGTCGATTTCATCGGTGGCGTCGGTATGATCATTCACCAGATCAAAATCACCTATTCTTATGTGTACAGGACAAAAGAGTTTAAAACTCAAAACGACGAACAGCAATTCGGGGCAATTTCCGTCTCTTTTACTTTTTAGCTGCACTGCTTATATTTTTCACGGATATAGGCTGAACCCACTTTTTATTGTCGCCATCGTAAAACCACTTGTCCGTAAAACCTTTTCTTTTAATAAAGCGGGGATTTTCTGCCCAACGAAGAAGCTCCTGATAGGCGTCATTTATTTTACGAAAGGTCGAGGCTTGACCGCCCAAATCAGGGTGATGAATTTTTGCCTGGCGCCGGTAGGCGTTTTTTACGGTCACTTTTAGATTTGCTGACTCCAAATCTGCTTTACCCATGCCCAAGCAGGACAAAGCGTTCTCATGAACGCAATAAATTTTTAATGTCTTTGGTCTGACCAGTGAAACAGATGGAGACTTTTCAGCCAAATCCAGCACGCGGCGTGAAGCCAAATATTTTTTTTTTGACCTTCTTTCCTCTTCCCACCATGCCCTTCCCAATTCATTAGCCATTTTACCAAAATCATCTGATGGTTTTTGGCCTAAGGCGCGTACATGCGAAAAACGGAAGACCTCTTTATAGCCGGCCGCGTATATATCAAGATAAATCATTTTGTCCGAAAAATAGAAAGCCGCCCAACGCGTATTTAACGCCTGAAGCAATCCATTTCTTGCGTTCAGCCTCTGGCGCAAATTCTGTCGGCATTTGATCGAACAATATTTTCTATTATTAATATTTTCTGATGTTCCGCAGGAAAGACAGCTATTTTTCTTGCGTTCACTATTTATGGAAATAGCTTTATTTTCTGGCATTTATCTTTTTCACACAACCGGCAAAACCGCTTATTTCTTTAAAGGCAGGGGTTAAAACTTGCACATTACTTTTTACCCATTTTCAGATATCCGCGAGCCAATGAAACGTTAACGTGAACAACTCCTTTGTTCATATCTTTCATCGGATAATCATCGGTAATAGCGGGCAAGTTGTTCGCTTTATGTTGATTGTTTATTATTGAACCTGCCTCCACATAACAACCGTCTGGTATTTTCACGCCTATTAAAACAGCAGCGGGTTCAATAACGCAATTCTTACCGACAAAAGACTTAAAAACCAGCACCTTCATACCCACAAAGGTATCATCCATAACCGCAGAGGGCCCATGAATCTGCACCTGATGGGCAAGAGAAACGCGGTTACCTACGTATACTGCGTATTTTTTCCCCTTCACTTCCACAAGATTATTTTCAACCACTTCGCCATTCACTTCCGTCTCCAAAGCGTGTATAACCACACCATCTTGAATATTGGAATCGTCACCGACATAAATCGGCTGCCCTTCATCCCCGCGCACGCAAGCGGTTGGTGACACCATGATATTTTTGCCCAAAATTACATTACCGATAACCGCTGCAAGAGGATGGACGTAAGATGACGCATCAATAACCGGTTCCGACACCCGTGCGCAAAAATCTGCTTGAACATTTTTATGAATCATTTTTTTCTCCAAAATTATAATAGTTACATAAGAATCATACTCTTTTTACCCTACCTGCGTTTCGTTCCATACTCACAAGTTTTTGCCACACTTCATCCACTTTCGCTTCGGTATGTAAAAGAGAGTTTTCATTATCAATGACAATATCCGCCAGTTTCTTTTTCTGTTCAAGGGACATTTGACTGTCGATTCTCTTTTGCGCATCTTCTCTCGTTAAACCGTTGCGCAACTTCAGTCGGCTTAATTGTTCTTCCCGCGAGGCCAAGACAAGCACAGTAACATCAAAAAGATGCTGACTTTTTACTTCAAATAAAAGCGGTATTGCAGCGATAATTATAGCATTTTTATCTCTTGATGCTATTTTTTCCAGATGGTCATGCCATTCCAGAAAAGTGTACGGATGAACGATTTGATTAAGGCTGTTGAGCTTTTCCGGATTATAAAAAACGATCTTGGCCAACTTATCACGGTTGATACTTTTATCCGGCAGTAAAATATCATCGCCAAAATAACTGACAACCCTTTCCCATGCCGCCCTTCCCGGTTTTTGCACTTCATGGGCAAGCACGTCAAAATCAATTAGATATGCTCCCTTGCGGACAAACATATCGGCCACCGTAGATTTACCACAAGCAATACCTCCAGTTAAGCCAACACTTAACATTGTTTTTCCCCTTGCCTGAAATTTACTTTTTTAACTTATTCATTACACAATGAATATATCCACGACATAAACAGTCATCCAGTTTTTTATTTTTTGTTCATGTGATAAATAATCCGCAAACCTTCCAATGTCAACATTTCTTCCACTCTTTCGATGCTCTTTGTCTCCGTCGCCACGATTGCCGCCAACCCTCCGGTGGCAATGACCATAGGATCGGTCTTCGCTTCATTTTTCATCCTTTGAACAATTCCATCAATTAAGCCGGCATAGCCAAATATAATACCCGCCTGCATGGCGCTTACCGTGTCTTTGGTAATGACTGTTTTGGGCTTGCTGAATTCCACACGTGGCAATTTTGCTGCCCGCTGGAACAAAGCTTCAATCGAAATCAGAATCCCCGGGGCGATACAGCCTCCCATATATTCGCCTTTGGGGGAGATATAGTCAAATGTCGTTGCCGTGCCAAAATCGATAATTATCGCGGCCCGATGGTATTTATGGTACGCAGCCACTGCATTAACTATCCGGTCAGCGCCTACTTCCTTGGGATTATCGTAATAAATGGGCATTCCCGTTCTAATCCCTGGGCCAATAATTATCGGCTTTACATTAAAATATTTTATACATACCGGCTCCAAAATATTGAGCATGGGCGGCACAACACAGGAAATAATAATATCTTTTATTTCCTTTAGTTGCTCTGTTCTGATTCTGCTGGATTGATATAAATTGAAAATCAACATGCCGTATTCATCAACCGTATGGTCTATTTCCGTGCGAATACGCCAGTCATGAATCAGCTTATCATCGTCATAGAGCCCCAATACAGTGTTAGTATTGCCCACATCTATTACCAGCAACATTTCAATTCTCCTTTAATATCGACGCATCTCCCGCCAATATTTTTACTATCTCCCCTCCCGGCCGGGACAAAATCAATGCGCCTTGTTGATCTATCCCCACCGCCTTCCCGTTTATTACTTCATTCCTAAATCTCACGCATACATCGCCGCCTATCAACGCCGCCATTGTTAACCATTTTTCTTTTATCATGTCAAAACCGCCAGCAAGAAACGTTTTATACCATTTTGAAATATTTTTATACAGAGATATTAAAATATCCTGACGTGAAAATAACTCTCCGGTTTGAGCGAAAATGGATGTCGCGACACTTTTGATTTCCAAGGGAAGTTCTTCAACATTCATATTTACGTTTATACCAATACCTACAACGACAAAGTCAATCTTATCGCCATGCGATTGCATCTGGGCTAGTATCCCGCATACTTTTTTCCCGCTTAGCAAAACGTCATTGGGCCATTTAATCCGTGTTTCTCCGGGGCAAATATTTTCGATTATTTCAGCCACGGCCAAACCGCCCATTATCGTTATGCGAGATGCATCAACAGGTAAACAATCAGGCCTCAGGATAATTGATGTATAAATATTGACCTGCGGTGGTGAATGCCAGATTCTTTCCAATCTGCCTTTTCCCTTAACTTGGCTGTCGGCCAAAACAACCGTGCCCTCCGGAGCCCCTTCCTTGCCAAGCATGAAGGCCTCATCATTAGTCGACCCAATTTCCGTGAAATAGTAAATTTTACGGCCAATGATTTCTGCGGATAATTCTTTCTCTAGTTCTGGCAGGCACAAATCCATAAAAAGGGATTCAATGAATATTCTACGAAGTTTGTTCGAATCAGGCCCAAACTATTCTCTTTAATTCATTTAGCGTGATTTCTTTTACCGGATACAAATCCTCAACAATTTCGTCCGGCATAAACCACAGCTTAATTTCTTTTTCTGCATCTTCGGGACTGGAAGAAGCGTGAACCACGTTTTCAAACACGCCTGCTCTCGTCACTCTTCCGTAAGCCCCTCTAATAGACACGGGATTTGCTTTTTCCGGGTCTGTGTCCCCGACGATATCTCTTATTTTGGCAATTGCGTTTTCGCCCTGATATACCAGCGCAAGAACGCGGTATGTTTTATGCACCTCACCCATGATGTACTGAATTAATTCTTCAAAGAACGGCTTATCCTTGAGGTGCTCGTAATGCTTTTCAGCCAGCTCTCTGCTTACACGCACAACCTTTGCGCCCATAATGGTTAATTTTGCTTCCGCCAATCTGGAAATAACATTCCCGGTAAGGGATTTGACCAGCCCGTCCGGTTTTATCAAAATCAATGTTTGTTCAACAGCCATATATAACTCCAATAAAATATTTTTAATTTCTTTTGTTCTTTTCTTCCCGGTTTCTGATTTTCAGCGAAATATCCGCCGCGCGCACGGAGTGCGTGATTTCGCCCACGGATATAAAATCCACGCCGGTTTTCGCGATTGCGGAAACATTTTTCAAACTTACATTGCCTGATGCTTCCAACAGCACTTTTCCGGCAACCATTTTTACCGCTTTTTTCATTTCGAAAACAGGCATATTGTCCAGCATCACAACGTCTACGCCGGATTTCAAGGCCTCTTTCACTTCCTCTAAATTTTTTGTTTCTACCTCTATCTTTGTTTTTTTTCGTAAAGCTTTTTTCTGTGCCCTGACCGCTTCGGTTATGCCGCCCGCCGCAGCTATATGGTTGTCTTTAATGAGCACAGCATCATAAAGCCCCATACGGTGATTCACACCGCCGCCAATTTTCACGGCCATTTTATCCAGCAGGCGCAAACCGGGCATAGTTTTGCGCGTATCCAAAATTCTTGCTTTTGTGCCACGAACCGCTCTGACGTATCTGTTTGTTTGTGTAGCTATTCCGCACATCCGCTGAAATAAATTAAGAGCGACGCGTTCGGCCTGAAGAATTGAATGAAGGGGACCCTCCACGCAAGCGATAATATCTCCTTTTCTCACTTTCCTTCCATCTTTCATCAGGCCTTTGACTTTTATACACCTATCCTGAATTCTAAATACTTCCCCAAAAACATCAATTCCCGCCACCAGGAATTCGTCTTTTGCCATTGCTTCGACATACCCGCGAACTTCAGGTTTTACAATCGCCCGTGTGGTTATATCGCCCTTACCGATATCCTCTTTCAATGCTCCTTTGATAATTTTTTTAATCTGCACTGATTTTCTTACGTCGCGCATAGTTTTATTCTTACATTTGAATCTCTTTTAGTTTACTCAGGGCACCTTCTAAAGCAGTGTAGCGCTCTTTTAATTCATTCAGTTTTTCTTCTTCTTTTTTTATAATCGCCGATGACGCTTTTTCTCTAAAGTCGCGATTGGCTAATTTTTTTGAGCATTGCTGCAAATCTTTCTCAGCTTTCGCCAGTTCTTTTTGCAGGCGCATTTTTTCAGCGGATATGTCGACAATCCCTGCCAACGGAACAAATACTTTGGCGGAATTAACCACCCCCGTGGCAACGCCTTTCGGCTCTTTTAAATTCACGTCCACACTTAATTCCTCGGCATTGGCCATATTAATTATATAATTTTTACCGGACTCAATAATTTTTCTAGAATTTCCATCGGGGACGGAAACCATAACACTCAATTTACGCGATGGCGGTATTCGCATCTCCCCGCGAATGTTACGCACACAGGTGATTATGTCCATGATAAGCTGCATTTCTTTTTCCGCTTTGGTCGTTTTTGCTTCTTTCTCATATTTGGGAAACTCGCTGACCATGACCGAACCTTCGTTTTTTCCCTTCAGTACCTGCCAGAGTTCTTCAGTAACAAAAGGCATAAAAGGATGTAATAATTTAAGAACAATTTTAAAAACATCGAGCATTGTTCTTTGTGCCGCGCAGCGCTGTTGTTCATCGGTTTTTCCGTAAAGCGCGGGTTTAATCAGCTCCAGATACCAGTCGCAGAATTCAT
>DIEW01000002.1:49548-59667 GCA_002418825.1 Syntrophaceae bacterium UBA5764
TGCCGCATTAAGTTTCGCCTTTATCCATTTCTCCGGAAGAGAATCTTTCGCTTTAAAGGCTTTCTTTTCATCATAATCTTCCAGATTTGACAACACCAATTTGGCGGCATTCCATATTTTGTTGACAAAAAACTTGTAACCTTCGATTCTTTCGGGAGACATGCGCACATCCCTGCCCTGCGCTGTATAGGCCGCCAGCGTAAAACGGAAAGCATCTGTGCCGTACTTATCGATCATCACCAGCGGATCGATGATATTGCCGGTGGACTTGCTCATTTTTTCCCCCTTTTCATCGCGCACCAGAGCGTGCAGATATACATCTTTGAAGGGAACATCCTTCATCACGTAAAGCCCCATCATCATCATTCGGGCAACCCAGAAAAAAAGAATATCAAAGCCGGTTATCAAAAGCGATGTGGGATAAAAATTTTTCAGTGCTTTTGTTTTTTTCGGCCAACCTAAAGTGGAAAAAGGCCAAAGCGCCGAGCTAAACCACGTATCGAGAACATCTTCGTCCTGTTTTAAAGACTTGCCGCCACATTTGGGACACTTAGCCGGATCGGTTTTGGAAACGATAACTTCGGAACAGCCGTCGCAATACCAGACCGGAATGCGATGTCCCCACCATAACTGACGCGAGATGCACCAGTCGCGTATATTGTTCATCCATTCAAAATAAGTCGCCTCCCAGGTTTTGGGAACGAGTTTTGTTTTACCCTCGACCACCGCTTTAACCGCCTGCTTAGCCAGCGGCTGAATTTTGACGAACCACTGCTTAGAAACCATCGGCTCGATATCTGTTTTGCATCGGTAGCACTTGCCGACATTGTGAGTATAAGGCTCTGTTTTGATGAGATATTTTCTTTTTTCTAAATCAGCAAGGATATTTTTCCGCGCCACATACCGGTCCTGCCCCTTATAAACTCCTCCTTTTTCATTGATGGCTCCGCGTCCATCCATAATGGTTATTATTTCCAGATTATGTTTGCGACCGATTACAAAATCGTTGGGATCGCATCCGGGCGTTATTTTCAGCGCACCGGATCCAAAGTCCATAGATACATACTCATCAGCGATAATCGGTATCTTTTTGTCGAGCAACGGCAAATAAACAAATTTGCCTATCTTGTCTTTGTATCGTTTATCATTGGGATTTACGGCGACTGCCGTATCGCCCAGAATTGTTTCCGGCCTGGTGGTAGCTACAATAATTTCTCCTTTGCCTTCAGCCATCGGATAGCCGATATGCCACAAGCAGCTGGCCTCCTGCACAAACTCCACTTCTAAATCCGAAATCGCCGTGTGGCAGCGCGGACACCAATTTACGATATAGTCTCCCTGATAAATCAGGCCATCTTCGTAGAGTTTGACAAAAACTTCCCTAACCGCCTGCGAAAGGCCCTCGTCCATGGTGAAGCGCTCTCTTTGCCAATCACAGGAACAGCCCAGTCTTTTTAACTGATTGATAATAACGCCACCGTATTTTTCCTTCCACTCCCAGACACGGGCAATAAATTGTTCCCTCCCCAAATCATGCCGCGTCAATCCCTCCTTGGCCAGTTCCTGCTCTACAACATTTTGTGTGGCTATTCCGGCATGGTCCATTCCCGGCATCCACAAAGCATTGAATCCCTGCATTCTTTTGAAGCGTATTATTATATCCTGCAGCGTATTGTTCAATGCGTGCCCCATATGCAGCATACCGGTCACATTGGGCGGCGGAATAACAATAGAAAAAGGTTCCTTGTCGCTTTCGTCCGCCGCATGAAAAAAATTCTTCTTCAGCCAGTAGTCGTATATTCTTTTTTCTGCTTCTTGCGGCTCAAATGCTTTTTTTAATGTTTCTTTACTCATTACTTATTTCACTCCACAAACATACTTACAAATAAAAAGGGCTCAACGCCCTTGATATCTATGCTTTTTCGGGAAAGCGCCATTTTATGCTGCTTTCAAAAACAACGTTTAAGTTGCTTCCTTTTCATCTGCCCCTCAAATTTTGCAAATATCAAATTTCTTGTTTCTCAAGTAATTACAAAACCGACACCAAATATTTAGAATCCGCGTCAGAACCGGCGAAAACAAAATGCATAATTATCTTTAGAAACTGCAGATGTCAAGTAATATTCCTATGTTTCAACCATTGGCGTTCCCTGCCAAAATTTTCGAACCGCTACAGTAATATCCTGAAAACTATCAGGCGCAAACCATTGTATGTCTTTATCGGCGGCAAACCAAGTTATTTGACGTTTGGCATAATGCCACGTATCTCGATTAATCAATCGTTTGGCCTCGGCAAGATCATAATCCCCCACCAAATACCTGATAATTTGCCGATAACCAAGCGATTGCAGAGGCTTTATTCCCTCGCCATATTCTTGCAAAATTCTTTTTACTTCATCGACCAGGCCCAAATCCAGCATCCCAGAGGTTCTGTCAATGATCCTCTTTCTAAGTTCATCGCGCTCGACCCGCAAACCAATCTTTAATGAGTGATAGGGGCTGTCAGCAAAAGCATGTTTGGTTTGCTTAGAGGTAATTGACTCGCCTGTTTGCTCCAGAACTTCCAGCGCTCTGATGACTCTTACCGCATCATTCGGTTTGATGCGGCTCGCCGCCGCCTTGTCTTTTTTCTTCAACAAATCATAGAGATATTCTTTACCCCGGGTTTGACCAAGCTTTTTATAATAACCGCGGATTCCTTCATCAACGGGCGGCGTTTCGATAATTCCTTTAAGCAGGGCGCGAATATAGAGGCCTGTACCCCCCACGATGAAAACCGGCTTTTTTTCTTCGTTAAGCTTCCTGATAACTTCACGCGCCATGTCCGCATACAGCGCCGCATTAAATTCTTCGTCCGGTTCAATGACATCAATCAGATGGTGTCTGACCTGTTTTCTTTGCTCGGGGGTTGGTTTTGCCGTACCGATATCAAAATAACGGTAAACCTGCATCGAATCCGCGTTAATTATCTCCCCGCCAAATTTCAGCGCCAGCTTTATGGCTAAAGATGTTTTACCTGTTGCCGTGGGCGAATTGATAACCACCAGGGGTATTTTTTGCATAACTATTTTCTTTTAAACATTTTTTCGATTTCGCTTATGGGAAATTTTATACTGATGGGTCGGCCATGCGGGCAGGTGGAGCTAAAAGGCGTCTTCTCCAAATCGCGGCAAAGCGCGGCTATTTCATCCAGAGAAAGCATGTTGTTTGCTTTAACTGCCGCGCGGCAAGCCAAAGCGACGAAAATTTCCTCTTTCTTTTCCTGAAGGGAAGAAAGCTGATTCTTGCCAGTGAGCTTGTCAGCAATGTCAACAATTACTTCCTTGGCCTGAGAACCGGATAATATTGCCGGTAATGTCTTTATCGCCAGCGTGTCCTTACCAAAGATTTCCACTTCCAGTCCGGCTTCATATAATAACGCTATGTGCTCGGATAATAAAGTAATTTGCGATTGTGTGACGCTGACGATTTCCGGCATCAACAAACGCTGCGATGCAACTTTTTGCTGTCCGGTATTTTTTAACCTCTCCAGAATAATCCTTTCATGCGCTGCGTGTTGGTCAATCAAAAGCAGTCCATCTTCGCCGGAAAATACCAGATAAGTGCCAGCAATTTGTCCCAAATAACTCCACCCGGAAAAAGTTATTCGTTCCGAAGCGTGTTCGCCGACTCTTTCGCCTACCGGTTTATATTCCAAGCCAGCTGTAACAACCGCCTCCTTCGAAGCTTTCGACGGCAACACTCCTTGGGAAATCAAAGCGGCGGATTTATCGTGATACTTATACCATTGGCGTGCATCGCCTATTGATGATTCATTTTTTTTCTGTTCCAGGCGATAAACAAAACTATCTTTTGCGCTTGCCTGCAAAAGATTTTGCCCCACTGTTTGAAAAATGAGGTCATAAACGCCGCGGGAATCCCTGAAGCGCACTTCCAACTTGGCCGGATGAACATTTACATCCACGTCCTGTGCGGGCAGTTCGATGAATAAAACCCCGGCGGGATAACGTCGCGGAGGAATAACCTGGCGGTAAGCGGATAAAACCGCATGAAGCATGCTGTTATCCCGCACAAAACGTTTATTGACATACAGGTAGATATATTTCGAATTGGACCGGTTAAATTCCGGGTGGGAAACGAATCCAGTTAATTTCATGCTCTCTTTTTCGCCGTTGACCGGGATACAGTGCGCGGAAAAATCCATACCCATAACTGCGGCAACACGCTGCGCGATATTGTTTGTTTTCGGAGCGGTAAACGATTCGCGTCCGTTGCTCAGCACATGAAAGCGAATTTCCGGATGGGCCAGCGCCAAGCGGATAATTGCCTCCATACACAAACTTTGTTCTGTCGTCTCTTTTTTCAGAAATTTCTTCCGGGCGGGAACACGGGCAAAAATATCACTCACAAGTATTTTAGTGCCGACCGGACAACCTGCCGGGGAAATTTCTTTTACCGTTCCCGCTTCCGCAACGGCTTTTGTCCCCTCTTTTTCCCCTTCCCCGCGGGTCAACAATTCCACTCTAGCCACGGAGGCAATGCTGGGAATGGCCTCTCCGCGGAAACCAAAAGAATAAATATGATAAATATCCTCGAATTTATGGATTTTACTCGTTGCGTGCCGTTTAAAAACCAGCGGCACATCTTCCGCATCCATCCCCAACCCATCATCGGCAACTTTTATCGATTGGCAACCGCCTTTTCCTAATTCCACGTCGATATTTGTTGCGCCCGCATCAATGGAATTTTCCACCAACTCCTTGACAATGGATGCCGGCCTCTCCACTACTTCTCCGGCGGCAATCTTACCGACCACTTCTGAGGATAAAACAACAATGCGCTTAGACAAAGCGACTATCTCCCTATTCCCTTTCGTTCTCCTATCTTTTTTCAAGAGCGCTGCACATCTTTAAATACCAAAATCCGCACTTCCTTCACTCGGCAATCGCTGCTTCCAAAGCTTGCACCTCAGGTCTAGTCCAATACAATGATAACGCGACATTGCTTCAACAAAATTGTTTCTTGGATTGTCCCGCGAATCCGTTGCGCATCGATATTGCCTATCACCAGGTCTGTTTTACCTGTAGCATCTGTTTTCACGGCCTTAATCGTCAAAGGATTTGCCGCTACTCGCTGGTTCGTCCGCGCGGAAACAATGTCGCGCGTATAGACAACCGTGCCCTGCCTGACTGCGTATTCACGGTCAACGCTGGAGTAACTGTAAACTTCCTTACCGTTCTCGTCAAAAATTTTTGGCGCCATAGCCGGTTTTGCCCCCATCCCGCGCGCATCCACAATGATTCCAGAATGCATGAGTGAAGTGGGTGGTATTCGCGGCGCCGTCTTGTGCGCCGCTGGCGGAGACGCTGAAGTGTCAGAAGGAGAAACAACTGCCGGGAGTTTCACGTCCTCTACTTCCGTTATGCTCGCGGGTAAAATTATCCTCGTTAGATTTCCGTAAATCGGCACGCGCAATTTTATTTCGGCCGTTCCGTCTGGCAAATACTGCTGATCGCTAACCATAGCGTCTCTCTGCACAAAATCTAATATCTGCGCATTAATATCTTGTCTTTCCATCATAAAATCTTTTATTTTTCTTGTTGAATCCACCTGGATGTCTTTAACAATTTCCATCAAATCACCCAGCGCCTTCTCTTTGGCCGCGCGCAGCGCCACAGGCCGAGCGTTGATTCTCCCCGCCAATTCAGGCGGCGGCGCGCCGATATTCATCGCTTCAATATAGCCGGCGGTCCAGTTAATCAGACCATAACCAATCGATTCTACGCATTCCTCACCGGTTTCATCCTGGCAAACACCCGCAGAAGCGAAGATTAAAAGTGTACCAATCATGATTGCGGCAAATACACTTCTCAACTTCATAAAATCCTCCTTGTTTGGTGACTGCCACAAAGCAGCCGTTCCAGGTAAAACAAGAAAAACCTTATTAACTTTGCTTTTAAAATTAACAAATTCGATATCATGTTGCAACAATCATTAAATTACACTCACTTGCGGTAAATAAGCAAAAACGAAAGGATAATCATTGTATACATTTAATATTCTTAAGATAATCCTGCACAGCCAACTGCCACGGCTGAGGTGTCTTTCCGGTAGTCGTGATGAATTTCTGCATACTCAAAGCGCTGTAGGCGGGACGCATTGCCGGCAGGGGAAGTTCATGAGTTTTAATCGGTTTGACTTCGACTTCATCCTTACTCACTTCTTTTAAAATCCTTACGGCAAATTCATACCAGCTGCAATGCCCGCGGTTGGTGACATGAAAAATACCACGCTGATTCTGAAAAATAAGCAACTCCACCGCCGCGGCCAAATCTTTTGTGTATGTGGGGCAGCCAATCTGGTCATCAACAACGGAAAGCCGTGTTGTTGTTTTTGCTTTATCCAAAATAGTGCGAACAAAATTTTTCCCGTTTATGCCGTAAAGCCATGATGTGCGGATGAGCAGATAATCTTCGGAAAGCGACTGCAGATAACGTTCACCGGCAAGTTTTGATTCTCCGTAAACGTTTATGGGATTACATATATCCTGTTCGCGATAAGGGCTTTTTGCCTTGCCGTCAAAAACATAATCAGTGCTGAAATGAATGATTCTGATATCCCTGCCGCGGCAGGCTTCACAGATATTTTTTACCGCCTCCGCGTTAACGGCAAAACATTCATCTCTCTGTGTTTCACAGCCGTCCACATTGGTAAAAGCGGCGGCGTTGACAACTATTTCCGGATTGATTTCCGCGACGGCGTTTTTACAATCTTTGGCGGAAACGATATCGATTTCCTCTTTGTCCATGCCGGTAACTTCGTGATCAGCAGATAATTTTTTCATCAGATCGCTCCCCAGCATGCCCTTATCTCCCAAAAGCAGTATCTTCAATTTCAGTATTTAACCTCCATTAAAAAAAGGCCGTGCGCGGGCGCGGTGGCTCCGGCGATTTTCCGGTCGCGCGAGGCAATGATTTTTTTCATTTCCTCCGGCAGGCGTTTGCCGCGTCCTACTTCCACCAGCGTCCCAATGATATTGCGCACCATATATTTTAAAAATCCCTTAGCTTCCACAATTATTTCAATGTTGCCTTCCGCAACTTTTTTTATTTCGATATTCATAATTGTGCGCACGCGGTCTTTTACGTCCGTGCCGGTGGCGCAAAAACAGGAAAAATCATGCGTGCCGAGCAAGTATTTTGCCGCCTGGCGCATTTTCGGCAAGTCCAGATCAAAGCGGACAAACCAGGAATAATTTCTTCCCAGCGCGGGGCGGAGTTTCTGATTGCAGATTTTATAGACATAAATTTTACTTTTAACATCGCGCTGGGCGTGAAATTCAAAAGGAACTTCCTCCATCTCCTTCACCACGATATCTTCCGGCAAAACGCTGTTAACGCCGCGGTAGATGCTGTTGACGGGCAATTTCGTGGCGCAGCGGAAACTCGCCACCTGGTTGAGCGCGTGCACGCCGGCATCCGTCCGCCCCGAGCCGATGACGGAAACTTTCTGGGCCGTGATTTTCTTAATCGCCTCTTCCAGCACCTGCTGTATGGACAGACCGTTTTTCTGCCTCTGCCAGCCGCGGTAGGCGCTGCCGTCGTATTCCACAACCATTTTAAAATTGCGCATGTTTTTATCCGTCATTCTTACACCGTCCGGGGAATTTATGCGGTTTGCCCGAAAAAATAAAGCATAAGTTTTACCAAAAAATCGTTGGGGGGCTCATTTTAGCGATTCAGGATGTTATTTTTTCTTGCCAGTTTCCGGCAAAAAAGCTAGGATTCTTGCCATCGCAAATATTTCTTTTTTGCATTGTATACTTAAGAAAATCAGCATATTTCTGAGGGGGGAACGGAGAAGGACTTATGGCGGACGATTCACAGAAAACAACAAAAGACAAAATCAATGAATTTGAGAAAAAAAGCCAGGCCATCAGAATGATGGGCGGCGAAAAGCAGGTAAACAAGCAGCATGAAGGCGGCAGGCTGACCGCCCGCGAGCGGCTTGATCTGCTTTTTGATAAAGGCACTTTTGAAGAAGTGCAGCTTTTTGTGCGGCACCGCTCCACGTTGTTCGGCCTGGATAAAAAGGAGATACCATCGGATGGCGTCGTCACGGGATTCGGGAAAATCAACGGGCGCTTCGTTTACGCGGCGGCGCAGGATTTCACCAGCTCCGGCGGCAGCCTAGGCGAAATGCACGCCAAAAAAATATGGNNGCGCTCGCGGCGCGCAAGCCGTTTGTGGCACTCAATGACTCCGGCGGCGCGCGCATTCAGGAAGGCGTTCCCGCGCTGGAGGGCTACGGCGGCATTTTTTACCGCAATACCATCGCTTCCGGCTATATTCCGCAGATTACGGCCATTATGGGCCCCACCGCCGGCGGCGCGGTTTATTCGCCAGCTTTGACTGACTGGGTTTTCATGGTCAAACAAAGTTCCTACATGTATATCACCGGCCCGGATGTCATCAAGGCCGTCATCGGCGAGGAAGTGACGCATGACGAACTGGGCGGCGCGGTGGCACACGCTACCAAAAGCGGCGTCTGTCATTTTGTCACGGAAAATGACAAAGACTGTCTGGAAAAAATCAAAACACTTCTTTCTTTTCTGCCGGATAGCTGCCAAACTTCACTTCCTACGGCACCATGCAAAGACAGCGCGGACAGAATCTGCGCGGAACTCGACACCATCATGCCCGATAAAGTCAACCGCGCCTATGACATGAAAAAAATCATCAAGTCCGTTGCCGATAACGGCGAGATGTTCGAGCCGATGGAAATGTGGGCGCAGAATATGGTCGTCGCGTTTATCCGCGTGATGGGTCAAACCGTGGGCGTGATTGCCAACAATCCGCGTTTTATGGGCGGCGTGCTGGATGTGAACGCATCCGATAAGGCCTCGCGTTTTATCCGTTTTTGCGACGCCTTCAATATTCCACTTCTGACTTTTACTGATGTTCCCGGTTACATGCCGGGCACCGATCAGGAATGGGCGGGTATTATCCGCCACGGCGCGAAGCTGCTGCACGCCTATTCCGAAGCGACAGTTCCCAAGCTGACTGTCATCACGCGCAAGGCCTACGGCGGCGCTTATCTGGGCATGTGCTCCAAGCAGTTGGGCGCGGACTATGTTATGGCCTGGCCGACGGCGGAAATCGCCGTGATGGGGGCGGAAGGAGCCTGTAACATAATTTATCGCGCGGAAATTTCCGCGGCCAGTGATCCCGCGGCCAAACGAGCGGAACTTGTCGCCGCCTATGAAGACAAATTCAACAATCCGTATTTCGCGGCATCTTTAGGTATTATTGATGAAATTATCGCTCCGCGCGAAACGAGAATCAGAATTATTGCTCTCTTGGAGGCACTAAAAGACAAAAAAGAAACGAGAGTAAAAAAGAAACATAATAATATACCGCTTTAAAATTAGTATCTAATTTACTAATAAATATATGTTATTTTAAGGGGAATTATTATGAAAAAATTTATTATCGCCTCAATTTGCGTTATTCTTTTATTTCTGACCGTCTACCTACTGTTTTGGCCTGTTCCCATAAAGCCCGTGGCCTGGGACGCACCCAAAGCGCCGGGCTATGTCGGCCCTCATGAGGTTAACACAAAACTTGCCGCTTTGAAGATGATTGATCTGGGAAATGAAGAAGGTCCGGAACATATCTTCATCGGTAAAGACGGCAAGCTTTACACCACCGTTGCCAGCGGCAATATCCTGCGCATGAACCCCGATGGTAGTAATCAGGAAGTTTTTATCAATACAGGTGGACGCGTTTTGGGTTTTGATTTCGACGGGCGCGGCAATATGATTGCCGCCGACGCCGTCAAAGGACTTCTTTCCATCAGCCGTGACAAACAAATAACCCTACTTACCGACAAAGTCTACGGCGACCCGATTCGTTACGCTGACGCGGTGGTGGTGTCTAAAAATGGTAAAATTTATTTCAGTGACGCGTCACGCCGCTTTTCTCCCCAACAATGGGGCGGCGTGTTCAACGCCAGTATTCTGGATATTATGGAACAGTCGGCCACAGGCCGTATCCTAGAATACGACCCCGAAAATAAAATCACCCGCGTGGTGGCCAAAGGATTTTGCTTTGCCAACGG
>DIEW01000072.1 GCA_002418825.1 Syntrophaceae bacterium UBA5764
TGCCGCAGGTGGCCGTCTTCGACACAGCATTTCATCAGACCTTGCCGCCGCGCGCTTTCATTTACGCCATTCCCTACCGCTACTACGCCGACGACCACGTCCGCCGCTACGGATTTCACGGAATATCGCACCGGTATGTCGCTTCCCGGGCGGCCAAAATTCTACGCGGAAAAATCGATAACCCGCGAATCATTACCTGTCATCTCGGCAACGGTTCCAGTCTCTGCGCCGTAGCGCAGGGACAATCACGGGACACATCAATGGGATTTACTCCCCTTTCAGGCGTGGTGATGGGAACGCGCTCGGGAGATATCGATCCGACGGTCGTATCCTTCATCGCGGAAAAAGAACAATACTCTTTGACGGAAGTGATGGACGTTTTAAACAGGCAAAGCGGCGTTTTGGGCATCTCCGGCGTTTCCCCCGATTTTCGCGACCTGGAGAAAGAAGCGGCTCAAGGCCACGAACGGGCACGCCTGGCGCTGGATGTTTTTGCTTACAGCGTGGCCCGGGGCGTTGCCTCACTGATTCCCGCCATCGACGGGCTGGATGCTCTGGCCTTTACCGCGGGTATTGGCGAAAACTCACCAAAGATGCGCCGACGCATATGCTCATTTCTCGCATGGCTGGGCGTTGTGCTGAATGAAGATACAAACAGCGAAAACACCGGAGAAAGAGAAATCTCCGCGCGGGAATCAAAAATTACAGTTTTAGTCGTACCAACGGATGAAGAAAAAATTATTGCTCAAGAAACAATGGAGGTTTTGCAGCAAGACAAGCGCGCAGAAAAAAACCGCTTTTAAACAATTTAGCCATGAAAGAATTTTGGAGGTAATAAATATGAAAAGATTAAAAATGACGCCCAGTGAGGCGATTGTAGAAACATTGTTGGCCGAGAACGTGGATCACATTTGTGGCATTGTGGGATCGGCCTTTATGGATATGCTCGACCTTTTTCCGACGGCAGGCATCAAATTCATTCCTGTCCGCCATGAACAAAGCGCCGCGCATATGGAAGACGCCTACTGCCGCGTGTCCGGACGCTGCGGCGTTGTCGTAGGCCAGAACGGCCCGGGCATCACCAACATGGTAACATCCGTGGCGGCAGCCAACATGGGACACACGCCGCTGGTGATTATTTCCCCGTCGGCGGGAACCCCAACCATCGGGTGGGACGGCTTTCAGGAGTGCGACCAGGTATCTGTTTTCCGCGCCATCACAAAAGCCGTTGTTCGCGTTCCCCATCCGAAACGGGCGGCCGACTGCCTGCGTACCGCATTCCGTATCGCGTACGCCGACCGGGGCGCCGTGCTGTATGATATTCCGCGTGATTATTTTTACGGGGAACTGGAAGATAAAATCCTCAAACCGCCGCAGTATCGTGTGGACGCGCGGGGTTGCGGTTCCATCGAGCAGTTGGATCGGGCCGCCGAACTTCTGTCGAAAGCCAAGAATCCCGTCATCGTTTCCGGTCGGGGCGTGGTGGATGCCGACGCATTGGATATCGTCAAGGCTATCGCCGAGCATCTGACGGCGCCGGTGGCCGTGACCTATCTGCACAACGACGCGTTTTACGGCGACCACCCCCTGTTCGTCGGACCCATCGGCTACATGGGTTCCAAAGCAGCGATGAAAATACTGGCCAAAGCCGACGTCATGCTAGCCATAGGAACAAGGCTTTCCGTCTTTGGCACATTGCCCCAGTACGACATCAATTATTTTCCGGAAAACGCCAAGATTATCCAGGTGGACATCAACCCCAAGCATATCGCCCGGACGCATCCCATTGAGGTCGGCATCATCGGTGACGCGAAGGAAGCGTCCGCGGAAATCATGAGACGCCTGAAAGCAATGGATAAAGGCCGGAAACCGGACGCGAAGCGGCTGGAGGTGGTGGCAAAGGAAAAAGAGATTTGGGAAAAGGAAATTGTTGATTTGGCGATGGTGGACGGCAATCCTATCAATCCCCGCCGCGTTCTTCTGGAAATTTCCCGGGCGTTGCCGGCGAACGCCATTGTTACCACCGACATCGGTAACGTCGCCTCAACAGCAAACAGCTACCTGAAATTCACGCAACCCAGACGCCATATCGCGGCGCTGACGTTCGGGAACACGGGATTTGCCTATCCCGCCGCGCTCGGCGCACAGCTGGCAGACCCCAAAGCTCCCGTCGTGGCGATTATCGGCGACGGGGCCTGGGGCATGAGTCTGCACGAAGTCAGTACCGCCGTGGAGCACAATATCCCTGTTGTGGCCTGCGTCTTCCGCAACATGTGGTGGGGCGCGGAAGCCAAAAACCAGGTGGACTTCTACAACAACCGTTTCATCGGCGTCGATATTCCCACACCGGAGAGTTTCGTTCCCGCCGCCAAGGCTCTGGGGGCGAACTCGCTTCAGGTGAACCGGCCGCAAGATATCCGTGAGGCCTTCGAATCCTGCATCAATAACCGCAAGCCCACGGTACTGGAATTTCTCGTGGACGGCAAACAGCTAGCGCCGCCATTCAGGAAGGACGCCTTGGCCCTGCCGACACGATTATTGCCCAAGTACGCTCACTTAGACCACCGTAACTGGTAGAAAGGATGGATTTATGTATGAGGATTTGAAAGGAAAAACAGCGATTGTCACCGGCGCGGGTAAAAAAACCGGCATCGGTTACGCGATTGCAGAAAAACTGGCCGCTTGCGGATGCAACATTATCATCGCCGATTTGGGAGTTCCTCCCGTGCCGGGAGAGTCTTTGAAACCGGCAACCGGCGAGGAAATGGCAGCGATTGCCGCGGCGCTGGCCAAAACATATGGCGTAAAAACGTTGGCCGTGGCCGTGGATGTCACGGATAATAAAGCGATTACCGCCATGGTGGACATTATTAAGCGCAGCTTCGACCATATCGACATTCTCTGTAACAACGCGGGCGCGTCTTTCGGCGTTCCCAACTCGGTTTTAGGATATGACGAAGCGGCTTGGCTCAAAACCATCGACGTGAATCTGTTTTCCGTATTCCGCGTCTCACGCGCCATCATTCCCCTGATGACAGGGAAACCAGCGGCTATTGTCAATACTGCTTCCAGAGCGGGCAAGGTGCCTCCGCTCTTCAACAGCGCCTACGCGGTGGCTAAGGCGGGTGTAATTATGCTCACCAAAACCATGGCCAGGGAATTGGGCGGAAACGGCATTCGGGTAAATGCCATCTGTCCGGGGCAAATAGCCACGGACCTGGAAAAGTGGCGCTTCGGGCTGGAAGCATCATTCTTTGGCACAACGATTGAGGAGCGCGAAAAGGAAATGTGCAAAACCATTCCGCTCGGCTATATCGGTCCGCCGGCTGAAGCGGCTGATCTGGTTGCCTTTCTGGCTTCCGACGCTTCGCGTTACATTACGGGACAGGCCATCAATATCGATGGCGGACAGTGCATGGAGTTATAAAAACAACGTATCAATGATTAGGAGGATACATTATGGATAATAATATTATTGGAGGCAAGCTTGTTGCGGACGCCCTCGTCGAGAGGGGCGTTGATTACATTTTTACTTTGAGCGGGGGGCATATTACGCCCATTTATCAGCATTTGGAAAAAACAAACATAACACTTTTTGATACACGTCATGAGCAGGCTGCCGTTTTTATGGCCGAAGCTTGGGCCAGAATGAACCGGAAACCGGCGGTAGCCATGGTAACGGCAGGACCGGGTTTTACAAACGCCTTAACCGGTATCGCCAGCACCCGGCTTTCCAACGCACCGGTCGTTCTCATTGCCGGATGCGTGGGGCTCGACAGCGTGGAAAAACTCGATCTGCAGGACATGACGCAGCTTCCCGTTATCGAACCTATGGTGAAAAAGGCCTTTGTCTGCCATCTGCCGGAGCGCATTCCTGAATATGTCGATATGGCTTTCCGCACAGCTATGAGCGGGCGACCCGGACCGGTTTACCTGGAGTTTCCCTGCAACGTTTTAAACGCCAAGGTTGATCCGGCCGCAGTTAAAAAACCACACACGAAGGTTGTGTCCAAACCTGTTGACCGAGAAAACACGCGAAAAGTAGTTGATCTTCTGAAAGCAGCCAAAAACCCCATCGTCATCGGTGGAAGCGGTCTGTGGTATTCGGATGCGGAAAAGGAAATGATTGAGTTCGTGGAAAAGATCGGCATCCCGGCTTACACCGGCGGCGGCGGACGCGGTGTCATCCCAGATACTCATCCGCTTTGTTTCGAAGGCTCTCTGGCCATCCGGCCCGGTTCAGCCATGATTACCCTCATGACTACCGATCTTGTTTTGTTCCTTGGCGGCCGGCTGAACCTCTTCTATATTTTTGGCGATATTTTTCCGCCCACTGCCAAGTTCATTCAGGTGGATATAGCGCCGGATGAAATCGGCCGCAACCGAAGCATCGATCTCGGAATCGTCAGCGACGTCAAAGCGTTTCTCCAGGAAATAAACAGTATTCTGGATGAACAAAAAATCGGCGATAAGCTAAAAAAGCAGTATCAATCGTGGGTAGACACAATCCGTGCCGCGCATGAAGCCGGCAAAAAAGAAGCCAAAGCAATGTGGGAATGCGAAACCCTGCCCATGCATCCCATGCGTCTTGCCAAAGAGGTCAATGATTTCATGAACCGGGAAGACGACATCGTAGTCGCTGACGGCGGAGACACTTCCACCTGGATGGGAATGACACGAACCATTCGCAGGGGAGGAACATATCTGGACTATGGCCTTTACGGATGTCTAGCCGTAGGCCTTCCCTACGCCAACGCCGCCAAATTGAAACACCCGGACAAGCGCGTACTGCTTATCGTGGGTGACGGAGCTGTCGGCTTTAACTTCATGGAATTCCACACGGCCATACGCAAAAAACTGCCCATCGTGGTCGTAATATGTAATGACCAATCATGGGGGATGATTGCACACAGTCAGCAGTTGCGTATGGGACACAATATTCCTGACGGGACGGAACTGGGCTGGGTCGACTACCACAAGATGGTGGAAGTCTTGGGTGGATTCGGCGCCTATGTGGAAAAGCCGCAGGATATCCGGCCGGCATTGGAAGCGGCTTTTGCTTCCGGGAAAACAGCCTGCATCAACGTGAAGGTTGACCCGTCTGTAATCAGTCCGGGCAGTGTTGCTCTGGCCAATCTCGGCGGATATAAATGTGAATAAAATAAAATTCATTGTTTCGAACGGCCTGAAAAGCCAAACCTTTTAAACAAAATAAGGAGTTCGTATGAATAATTTGACTTCGCCCAAGGAATACAAGCTATCAAAGGGATACACCAACTACATCTTTATCCTGTTGTTCCTGCTCTACTTCTTCGACTACGTGGACAGGTTGGTGGTTACGTCTCTGTTTCCCTTCATCAAGGCGGATTGGGGAATCACCGACGCGCAGTGCGGCATGCTGGTTTCCGCGGTTTACTGGTCGATCGTCATTTTTACTTTTCCCGTCTCCATCCTCGTGGACCGCTGGAGCCGCAAGAAGACCATCGGTTTGATGGCGGTCATATGGAGTCTGGCCACGGCGGCCTGTGCCCTGACCCGGAACTTCTCGCAGCTTCGGGCAGCCAGGCTGGTGATCGGCATCGGGGAGGCGGGCTATGCTCCGGGGGGAACCGCCATGATTGCCGGTCTTTATCCGGAGGAAAAGAGATCCCGCATCATGGGACTCTGGAACATGTCGATCCCCCTGGGAAGCGCCGTGGGAATTGCCCTGGGAGGAATCATCGCCACTCACTGGGGATGGCGCCACGCCTTCGGGTTGGTGGCGCTTCCGGGACTGATCGTCGCGATTCTCTTTTTCTTCGTCAAAGACTATAAAACCGTTGAATTGACGAAAACGGTCAAGGAAACATCCGCCAAGGTCAAAATGAAAACCGGCGAAATCGCGCGTGAATTTCTCCGCACGCCCTCGCTGATCCTGACCTACTTCGGCTTTGCCGCCATGGTCTTTGTGACCTCGTCGCTGATGACATGGCTTCCCAGTTTTCTGAACCGCACCTACAACATCCCCATAGATCAGGCAGGAATGAAGGTGGGGGCCATCATGATGATGGCCATCGTCGGCGCTCCCCTGGGAGGCTTTCTGGCCGACATGTGGATGAAAAAACACAAAAACGCGCGTCTTCTGCTGTCCACTCTCGCGGCCATCATTTCCGCCGCCATCTTTTACGTGGCCCTTGTATCGTTCACCGGCTCCACCCAGTATATTTTCCTTCTGGCCGGCGGACTGACCGTGATGACCTTCGTGCCGGCCGCGGCGGCGGTCACCCAGGACGTGGTCCATCCGGGGCTTCGCGCGATTTCATACGCCTTGTGCGTCATCGTGCAGAACCTCCTGGGAGCTTCCGTAGGGCCGGTCTTCATCGGCTCCATGTCCGACAAATACGGAATCGCCACGGCGGTAACGATGCTGCCGTTGTTTCTGGTGGCGGCGGCAGGCCTTTTCTTTATCGGCTCCCTTTTCTATGAAAGGGATTTGGCCAAGGTGGAAAGAATTACTCTGGAGCGTGAAGACTAGCGGTATTCCGGAATCGGGAGGAAAATCATGAAAGCTGTTGTATTTCGTAAAGGGAAAGGGCTCGTATATGAAAATGTTCCCGATTATTCGTTGGCGCCCGACGAGGTACTGGTCAAGGTAGCCAACACCGGCTTCTGTGGTTCCGACCATTCACTGGTGGCCGGCGGACTTCTCTCAGACGGCTACATCCTTGGCCATGAAATCAGCGGCGTTGTCGTGGAAAAAGGCGCACAAGCGGATGGCCCGCCTGTGGGAACTAAAGTTTGCATCCGCCCCACCTATTGCGGAAAATGCGCCAACTGCCTTTCCGGCAAACCGCACCTGTGCCGGGTAAATCGGCGAACCGCGGGAATCGGCGACCTGCCGGGAGGTTTTGCCGAGTATGTCAAGGTCTTCGGGCAGATGCTGATTCCCATACCCGGCGGCGTCGATTCACGCAATGCCGCCCTGGCGGAAACTTTTGCGGCGGCCCTGCATGGCATCAATTGCACCAGCGACCGGAAAGGCTCTGTTTTAGTGATGGGGGGCGGACCCATAGGATTGTGCGCCGTGCGTCTTCTCAAAATTATCGGCTACCGTCCGATTATTCTTTACGAGCCGGTGCCGGAAAAACGGGAGATAGCCACCGCTTATGGAGCCGATTATGTGTTCGATCCACTGGAAAAAGATGCGGACGCGCAAGTGTTGGCGCTTGTGCCGGGTGGATTTCAAAAAACATTTGAATGCTCCAGCGTGAAAGCCAACATCAACCGCGCCATAAATCTGTCCGTGGACAACGGAGAGATTTGTATCGTGAGTATGATTTTCACGCCGCTTACTATTGACGCGCCTTTTCTCGTCAATCTCAAGGAAATCCGGCTGACGGCATCCAACTCCAACACGCATCAGGAAAACATCCAGTGCCTGAACTGGATGGCGGAAGGCAAACTCGACGCCCGGCCGCTCATCTCAGATTATGAACCACTGGAGCGTTTACCCGCTGTATATCGCGAGCGGATTGACACGGGTCTGGTCATCAAAGTGCTTCTGAAGATTGGCGAGGAATTTTAGGGGGCGGGGATAAAATGCCCGAGCGGTACGAACTAATTTATGGCTTTGTCCATTGCCGGGGTAAAACCACTTATTCCGCGGGATTTGTAAACAGCCGGAAGGAAGCCGAGGCCTGGCTCAAAAAAAACCGGGAGGCGGCCACACGGACCGTGAAGGTGCCTCCTGAAGATCCTGTTCGTCACTGCAAGGCCGCCCTCTGCCCCCTTAAACGGCAGAAGCCGTGGTTCGATATCAGGCCTTGCGAAAAATCGGAAAGCTCGTAATACCGGCTTTCCGATATCTGGGCAAAATATATTTTTGTTTATAACAACGTGAAAAGGATTTTTTGAACTATAGTATTTCAAGAGGCGGCAAGCAAAAAACCGCCGAAAATAAAAAATTATCACAGGATTGACTACACTATGGGAGCCAAAGAAAGAAGAGAAAGAGAAAAAAGGCAGAGGAAGAGCCAGATTCTTGATACGGCCAGGGCGCTTCTTCTGGAAAAGGGCTTAAACGCCACAAGCATCAACCAGATCGCAAAACGTTCCGAATTAAGCGTAGGAGCCATATATTTTTACTTTAAGGATAAAGAAGAGCTTTTTGCGTCTCTTCAGGTCGAAGGGCTGGAACTACTCCACAAGACCATCCAAAAAGCGATAAATAAAGATTCGTCACCCGAAGAAAAAATCAAGTCAATTGCTTCAGCGTATCTGCGCTTCAGCGAAAAGCATAAAAATTATTTTGACATCATCAATTATTTTTTGACCGCGCCAAAAACTGTTTTTTCACCGGAGTTGAAAAACAAGATTGATGCACATGGCAATGTCAGCATATCTACTCTGGCGGACGCGATAAGCGAGGGTATCGACAGCGGCCTTTTCAAAGCGGTTAACCCAAGGAGACAGGCCATTATTCTGTGGAGCGCCTTCAACGGCATCATTCAGTTAAAAAAGCTGCAAAAGACTATCCTGGCAAAAGACGAGTACAAATCTCTTTACATCGAGTCGCTGGAGCGGTTTCTTGACGGACTGCGCAATTAATTGACAGATGATGCGGGGCGGGCATCACCTCCCCCTTAAAGGGGTACTTTGTTTTGTTCCTTTTTTGCCAAAGGAAACAACAAAAACACTGTGGTGCCGCGGCCTAATTCGCTTTCAATTTCCATTCTGCCGCCGTGGGCAATCATCAAGTGTTTGACAATCGATAGCCCCAAACCCGTTCCTCCCAAATCACGCGAACGCGACCGGTCCACACGGTAAAAACGTTCCCCCAAGCGTTGAATTTCATCCCGCGGCACACCAATGCCAGTGTCACTTATTGATACTGCGGTATAAGCATCAGCTTCCTTCGCAACAATAGTGATCCGGCCCGACTCCGGCGTGAATTTAACGGCGTTATCCAGAATATTGACAAATATTTGCGTGAGCTTATCCTTATCAGCCCTGATCATGGGGAAATTTTCGCGCACATTGTTATGGATAGTTATCTTCTTTTCCTTTGCTTTTGCCTCAACCAGAGAAATCACGTTTGTTATCGCCGCGTTTATTGAAACATTCTCAAAATTAAATTTTAATTCCTTCAGCTCGATATGTGACAGCGTTAACAAGTCTTCGACCAGACGATTAAGCCTTTCGGCCTGATTCAAAATGATATCAACAAATTTTTTCGTTTCATCAATGTTGCCGATCGCGCCGTTTTTAATTGTTTCCAGGTACCCGATAATCGCAGTAAGCGGTGTTCGGATTTCATGAGTAACGTTGGCCACAAAATCCTCTTTTACTTTTTCCAGTTTTTTCAGCCGCGTCACGTCATGAAAAACAATCATCGTTTTATCTTCCTGCGGATAACCGTGCACGGCAGAAACGCTGACGTTAAGAATGACGGCTTCCGCCATGTCCAGAGTGATTTCCCGGGTGATATTCTCTCCGGTGCGCTTAAATTCAGTTAAGATTTTCTGCAATTCAGCGCTGCGGAACGCTTCCATTAGTGTTTTGCCGAACACGTCTTCATAGCGAACAGAAAGCATGTCTCCCAAGACAGGACTCACAAACTCTATTAACCCTTGCGCATTGATAATGAGCACGCCCTCTGTCATGCTCGTCAATGCGGTCATCAGCTTGCTTTTTTCCTCATTGGCAATCCTGATTTTGTCTTTGAGCTCTTCCACCAAAAAATTGATGTTGTCGGCAAGTTTTTTTGTTTCATCGGCCGTATTCAACAGAATCGCCCCGACCGGCTCACCTTGCCTTAACTTTTCGGTAAACCTTTCCATCGCCCGAATCGGTTCCGCCAGACGGTAAGAAATAAATAAAGCGATAAGCAGGGAAACAATGACAGCTATGGCGCTCGCGCCCAATATGGACTCATACATTTTTTGAATTACTTTCTGCACATCATGCAGCGGACGCGCCAGGCGAACATAGCCGTTTATTTTTTCGCCATTTCTTATGGTCACCGCCACGTAGAGCATGTCGATGTTCAGCGAACTGCTGAAACGCACGGATTTGCCGCTACCTTTCAGCCTGGCTTCCTGCACCTCCGGCCTGTTTGAATGGTTTTCCATCTGTGTGACATCTTTTTCGGAATCGGCAAAAACCTTGCCCCGCGCGTCAATCAGCGTGACCCGGCAATTGGATATGTTCGCCATCTCGCCAATTTGCTCAGTAATCTTTTCCCGCGGGCTTAAGTCTATGATTTTCGCGTAAGACATCATTTCTGTTTCTATCTGCGAAGTGAGATTCTTTTCAACTTCTTCGCGCAGAAACAAATCCAGAAGCAGAAAGGACAAAGAGATAATGACAAGATAGCTGAAAAATATTTTATAAAAAAGATTTTTTTTCATGCCCGCTACCGTCGCGCTAATTCTGGGGCCGATGACGCACGTTCTCACCGGTCACCATGTAAGTTACCATATCCGCGATGCCTTTAGCGTGGTCGGCAATACGCTCCAGGTTTTTGGACACATGCATGACCAATAAACTCCGGTGAATATTTTTGGAATCTTCCATCATAAAAGTCAGCAGCTCACGGAAAATTTGTTCGTTCAGGTTATCCACTGCCTCCTCCGTTTCCCTAACTTTCTCGGCTGTCTGTAAGTCCCCTTTAATCATTGCATCCAGCGCGTTCTTAATCATTTCTTCGACCAAGCCGGACATGCGTGGCAAATCAATATAGGGCTTGAGCTGGGGCTCTTCATTTAACTGTATCGCTTTTTCCGCGATATTTACCGCCATGTCCCCTATTCTCTCCAAATGACCGGTAATTTTTATAGCCGTCGTGATAAACCTCAAATCAATAGCGGCCGGCTGGCGCAGGGCCAGTATTTTAATGCATCTTTCCTCTATTTCGGTGTCCATTTTATCAATTTCATCGTCGTCTCTGATTACCTGATTGGCCAGGTCGGTGTTCCTTTGGGTGAGAGATTTCATGGCCAACTGTATGGCCTTTTCCGTAAGAGCGCCCAGGTAAATAAGCGAGTTTTTAATTTCCTGCAGCTCCATCTCATAATGAAGACTTGTGTGCCTTCGCTCTTCCATAATTGCTCCTTATGTAAAATATCAGCCGAACCTACCGGTTATATAATCTTCCGTTTGTTTCATGTCCGGATTGGTGAATATTTTTTCTGTTTTGTTATACTCAATAAGATTCCCCATGTAGAAAAAAGCCGTTTCATCGGAAATTCTGGCCGCCTGCTGCATATTGTGCGTTACGATGATGATAGTATAATCTTTTTTCAGCGCTTCAATCAACTCCTCAATTTTTGCCGTGGAAATCGGATCCAGCGCCGAAGTCGGCTCGTCCATCAGCAAAACATCCGGTTTCATGGCCAGCGCGCGCGCGATGCACAACCTCTGCTGCTGACCGCCAGATAGATTCATCGCCGACTTATTTAAAATATTTTTTACTTCATCCCATAAAACAGCCTGTCTTAAACTCTGCTCCACCAAAGTATCCATATCCTCAACTCCGAGACCGGCAAGTTTCGGGCCGTAAGAAATGTTGTTATAGATGGTTTTGGGAAACGGATTGGGCTTTTGAAACACCATTCCTATTTTGCGGCGAATTTCCACCGGATCAACATCCGGCGCGTAGATATTTTTTCCTTCAAAAAATATTTTTCCTTCAACTTTTGTGCCGTCAATCAAATCATTCATTCTGTTTAACACTCTTAGGAGAGTGGATTTGCCGCAACCCGATGGGCCGATAAGCGCGGTAACTTTATTCTTTACAAACTTCATGGAAATATTACTTAACGCCCTGCATTCACCGTAATAGAAGTTCACATCATCCAACTGAATAATTTCTTTACCGCCCATCACTACCATCTTTTATTCCTCCTCATGTAACCGCGGATAATAATCGCAATCAAATCAATCCCTAAAACAACCGCGACCAAGACAAGCACCGTTCCGAACTGGATGGGGCGCGTAGCCTCGATGTTAGTGCCGGCCGTGGACAGCACATAAACATGATAGGGAAGAGCCATGACTTCGTCGAAAACCGAACCGGGCAGTTTCGATGTAAAAAAAGCGGCGGCCGTGAACATAATCGGCGCCGTTTCACCCGCGGCGCGGCCGATGCCTAAAATCGAGCCGGTCAGAATCCCCGGCAAAGCGTTGGGCAAGACAATCCTGTATGTCGTCTGCCATTTGGAAACGCCCAGCGACAAAGACGCTTCGCGAAACGTCTGCGGCACGGATTTGAGCGCCTCTTCCGAAGCTCCTATTATCGTCGGCAGAATCAAAAATCCCAGCGTCAGAGATCCGGCCAGAATGCTTGATCCGAATTTCAAAAATATGACAAAAAAGCCCAACCCGAAAAGACCGAAAACAACGGACGGAACGCCCGCCAGACAATTAATGCCTATTTTTATGGCACGCACAACCTTTCCCTGTCGGGCGTATTCGGTAAGATAAACGGCCGAGGCGATGCCCAGCGGCAGACCAATGGCAATAGCCCCCAGGGTAAGATAAATAGTCCCGATAATTGCCGGCATTATGCCACCTTTGGTCATCGAATCGGTCGGCGGCTTGGTGATAAAATCCCAACTGATAACAGAATAGCCGTTATAAAAAATGTAGAAAATAATCCCGCCCAGCGCGAGAGTTATTATCAGGGCGGAAGCGCGCACCAGCGAAAAAAATACGCTTTGTTTGAAGTAACGCCATTTCATCGAGTAAATATTTATGTTCTTCACCTACCAGTAAATTATAGTGTTGCCGAACCAGTTTGACGGAATTTATGCGAAACATAATCGGCAATCAAATTAAAGCTCAACGTCAAAAAGAAAAGCACCACGCCGATAGCAAAAAGAGCGTGATAATGAGAACTGCCGTAAGGAGTTTCACCCATTTCTGCGGCGATACTTGCCGGCATGGGGCGCACAGAATCAAAAATGCTTTCCGGAATTGCCGCCGCGCCGCCGGCGACCATCAAGACCACCATCGTTTCCCCTATTGACCGGGCCATACCCAGCATCACCGCCGTGGAAATACCGGATAAGGCGGCAGGTAAAATCACCTTGGTTATCGTCTCAAATTTTGTCGCGCCCAAAGCATAAGAAGCTTCTTTAAATTCCTGAGGAACAGAGTAAAGGGCGTCTTCGGAAATACTCGATATCGTCGGAATCGCCATAATGGCAAGAATTACCGAAGCGTTGATGATGTTCAATCCCGTAGGCAGATCAAAAGTTTCCTGCAGCCAGGGCGCAACAATCACCATGCCGAAAAAACCCAAAACAACCGAAGGCAAACCGGCCAGAAGTTCTATAACGGACTTCAAACTTTCCCTTACCGCCGGCCGCGGCGTGATATCAGAAATATAGATTGCGGCCAGCACCCCCAGGGGCACGGCTATGACTGTGGCCAAAAGCGTTACGATGAATGACCCGAAAATCAGGGGAAAGATGCCGAATGACGGAGGATCATAAGTAGGATACCACTCCATCCCGAAGACAAAATCCTTTAATGAAACCTGTTTAAATACGGGCAGGCCTTCGCGAAACAGCGAAAGAACTATCAGACCTAGAACAATCACAGAAACCAGGGCGAAAAGAAAAAACGCGTGTTTAATTACAGTCTCTTTGATCCGGCGATTCATTTTATTTCAACGATTTATTTTGATTTACAATAATACTTTCGCTGTTCAATCTCGGTAAAAAATATCCCTAATTATTTTTTTCCGTTCTTTTCAAATCAATCAGCGGGACAAAACCTTCCTTGGCAATGATTTCTTGTCCTGCCGCTGATTTGACAAAATTTATGTACCCGGCCACGCCACCCCGCGGCTCGCCGTTGGTGTACATGTACAGTTCTCTGGAAAGAGGATATTCCCTGGAAAGGGCAGTTTGCGCCGATCCGGCCACGCCATTGACCCGCAACGGTTTCACGTCTTTGTTGATATAGCCTATCCCCAGATAACTGATGGCGTAACGATTTTTCGCCACGGCCTGCACAATCGCTCCGTTGGAGGCAAGCATTTGCGCCCTGGGGGTAACTTTTGTTTTTTTCATGACAAAATGGTCCCATGATTCGAACGTGCCGGAAGAAGAATCACGCGAGATGACCACGATTTTGAGATCATCACCGCCCACTTCCTTCCAGTTAGTGATTTTGCCTTGATAAATCTGGCTGAGCTGATCAATGGATAGATTATTCACTTTGTTTTTTGGATTAACCACCGGGATTATCGCATCGTGCGCAACAACATGCGCTACCGGTTTGATGCCTTTGCTTTTAGCCAAAGAAATTTCTTCTTTTTTTATCTCACGCGAGGAAGTGGCAATATCCGTTGTTTTGTCAATCATAGCTTTAATGCCTTCACCGGAGCCGCCTCCGGAAAGAGAAATCTGCAGATCAGGATTTTTCTTTACAAAAGCTTCCAGCGTGCTCTGCGCTATGGGCAAAACCGTGGTGGAGCCCTTAATGACAATTGATTCGGCGGCAAAAAAATTTCCCGGAACGGATAACAACAGCAGGAACGCCATTGTGACTTTTCTGACAACATTACGCATCATTTGCTCCTCCATATTTTTCGGGAGAATATATAATTCGAATATTACAGTTTGATGACAGGATGAATATAATATGAAAACAACGTGGGGAAAAGCTACCGCGTTTCGGTGAATTTGTAACCGAAACCGCGAATGGTCAAAATATAGCGCGGGTTCTCTATGTCCTTTTCAATCTGGCTCCGCAGGCGGCGAATATGCACATCAACAGTACGGTCGGTAACAAACGTGTCGTCACCCCAAACGTGGTCAAGAATCTGATTTCTCGAATAAACTCTGCCGGGATTGCGGCTCAAAAAAAACAGGAGTTTCAATTCTGTGGGGCTTAAGTCAATTTTTTTGCCGTCAACCTTTACACTGCATGAAGCGTAATTTATTTCCAGCCCCTTGTATTTAAACGATTCCTCAAGCGTTGTACCGCGCTCCTTCAGCCGGCGCAGGATCGTCCTCACGCGGGCAACAAGCTCCTTCACGCTGAACGGTTTGGTCATATAATCGTCGGCGCCGATTTCCAGACCGAGTATTTTATCCACTTCATCAACCTTGGCAGTCAACATGATAATGGGTATATTAGCGGTAACCGGATCATGGCGGATCGCCCGGCAGACATCAAGTCCGTTAATCTTGGGCAACATGAGGTCCAGAATAATTAATTCGGGCTTCTTTGTTTTGGCAAGCTTCAAGGCGGTTTCCCCGTCATAAACTTTTACACAAGAAAAACCTTCTTTCTCCAGGTTGTAGGAAATAAGTTCCACGATATCCTGTTCGTCATCAACAATCAGTATCCTAGACATAAAATTAACCCTGCTTATCAGCGTTAAAAACTTATACCACAGGTTTTGCCCGCAGTTCAGCTATTTTTCCGTTTCCTCCGCCGGAAAAATCGATGTTATCATGGTATAATGCTTATGGTAGTGATGTGACAGAATTTATGCAAGGAAATTATGCCGTAACCTGTTTAACCGGCCGCCGCACAAATAAATAAAAAATGCCTGACTTGAGGTAAATCAGGCATTTTTTACAATTTGCTTATATTGTTTCATTATCGTTAGAGCACCCGGACATTAATCACGCCTTCGATGGTCTTAATTTTCCCGACCAAGTCTTCGCCGATATCGCCTTCCAAATCAATGATATTGTAAGCTAGGTTTCCTTTGCTTTTGTTAATCATGTCCGCGATATTGAGGTTGTTCTCAGCGAGCAGGCCTGTGATTTTCTCTATCATGCCCGGCGTGTTCTGATTGGATATGGTGATTCTTTTCTTGCCTGACCTGTCGAGGAAACACTCCGGGAAATTCACTGAATTCTTGATGTTTCCGTTTTCCAGGAAATCCATCAGCTGCAAGGCGGCCATGATGGCACAGTTTTCTTCCGATTCCTCTGTGGAGGCGCCGAGATGCGGGATGGCAATGACTTTGTCGGTTTTAATAACTTCTTCATCCGGAAAGTCTGTAACATAACAGCTCACGATACCGTCGGCGATAGCTTTTTTCAGTGCCGCGGTATCCACAAGCCCGCCGCGGGCGAAGTTCAACAGCACAACACCCTTTTTCATGACCGCAAGCTTATCAGAGCTGATGAAGCCTTTAGTGTCTTTATTCTGGGGAACGTGCAGAGTGATATAGTCGGAACTTGACAGGAGCCGCTCCAGGCTGGGAGCCTTTTTGATGTTTCGGGAAAGCCTCCATGCCGCCTCAATGGACAGGAACGGATCGTATCCCATCACTTCCATGCCCAACGCTTCGGCGGCGTTGGCCACCATGGTACCGATGGCGCCTAAGCCCACCACTCCCAGGGTTTTGCCCTGGATTTCCGTGCCGACAAACTGGGCTTTGCCCTTTTCGATGAGATCGGGCACTTTATCACCCTGGCCTACAAGACCTTTAGCCCAGATAATACCGTCCGCAACGTGGCGGGCCGCCAAGATCATGCCCAAGATGACCAATTCCTTGACACCGTTCGCGTTTGCTCCGGGGGTATTGAAAACAACAATTCCTTTCTCGGAACATTTGTCGATAGGAATATTGTTGACGCCGGCGCCGGCGCGAGCAATGGCTTTAACACTTGAAGGCAGAGTCATGTCTTTCATTTCCTTGCTTCTCACCATTATTCCGTCGGGATCGGAGATATCAGCGTGATACTCGTACTTGTCGGTGAAAACACTCAAGCCTTTTTTCGAAATCTTGTTCAACAGATCAATCCGATACATAAAACCTCCTGTTTGTTTCCGTAACTTTTTATTAGAGAGTATCCGGACAAAACCGGACACTTACTTTCACGGCACAGCTCCAAAACAAATTGTCCTTATGATTTTTAATAAGAACCTTAAGTTTTGCGGACGTGAGTATAAAGTGGGCACTCTTACGTGTCAAGAAAATCTTGGCCGCAAAATATGGATGTTCCCCAACGGCGTTTGCCTGCTGCAAATCATTGTAATATTTCAACAAACACTTAATGATGACAAATATTTCTTTAAATCGGCATCATACATTAACCAAAGCAGAAAACGTCCCCGATATTCTCTTGCCTCAAACAAACCTTTGCCTTTTTCGCTCCGCGAGCAAAACGTCAGGAATAGAGACTTCCCTTTTTTCGCCGGTTGCTAAAACTGGTTTCCTTTTGCGAGGAATTACTTGGCCCGCGTTTCATCGTTGATCAAAGGCCCATCCTTATCCAGGTTATGCTCCCAGAGATACTCTTTCGTCTCCTTTACTATGACACCGCTTAATAGCAGCAATGCCACCAGATTGGGAATGGCCATGAGCGCGTTCGCGGCATCTGAAAAATCCCATACCAGCGGCAGTGATGCCGTAGCTCCCACAAATACTCCCAGCGTAAATAAAATACGATAGGGTTTGATGCCCTTTTTTCCGAAGAGGTATTCCACCCCCCTTTCCCCGTAATAAGACCAGCCTAAAATAGTAGAGTACACAAAAGTGAAAAGTCCGACAGTAAGGACTATTGGCCCGATTACCGGTATTTGTGAGAAAGCCGCGTTGGTAACTTCCGCGCCGTTCAATCCTTCGGAGATATTCGGATATTTCATAATGGTGGTCACCAGCACTAGGCCGGTCATCAGGCAAATTACCACTGTATCCCAAAAGGTTCCGGTGGCGGATACGAGAGCCTGGCGGATAGGATTTTTTGTCTGCGCGGCGGCGGCGGCGATGGGAGCAGACCCTAAACCCGATTCATTAGAAAACATGCCGCGGGCAATCCCATATCTGGTGGCCATCAAAACAGTAGCGCCGATAAAGCCTCCGCCGGCGGCATGAGGGGTAAAGGCTGATTTTACGATCAGAGCGATGGCGGGCACTATGTAATTGGCGTTGAGCGCCAAGATAATCAAGCAACCTATAACGTAGCAAATTGCCATAAAGGGAACCAGCTTTTCACAGACGCGGGCTATGGATTTTATCCCTCCGATGATGACGATTCCCACAAGTATCGTCATCATCACGCCGGTTATATAGGGAGAAAGATTCAAGGTATTCCCCGCAAGAGCCGAGATGGAGTTCGCCTGTGTCATGTTGCCGATACCAAAAGACGCGATGGCGGTAAAGATGCAGAACAGCACGGCAAGCCATTTCATTTTCAGGCCTTTTTCCAGGGCATACATCGGCCCTCCCAGCATGGTGCCGTCGGAAGTCTTGACCCTGTATTTAACCGCCAGCAGGGCCTCGCTGTATTTTGTGGATATTCCAAACACGCCGGTCAGCCACATCCAAAGAACCGCTCCGGGCCCTCCCAGCGTGACGGCCGTGGCGACACCGACAATGTTCCCTGTGCCGATGGTGGCGGCCAGGGCTGTGGTCAGGGCGCCGAACTGACTGACGTCACCTTCTCCGCTCGTATCTTTTTTAAAGGATAACTTGATACCGAGGCCGACATAGCGTTGAATAAAACGTAGACGGAATGTCAGAAAAAGATGAGTGCCAAACAGAAGTACCAGAATCGGCGGTCCCCAGAGGTAACCATTGAGCCAGATGATAAAATCATGAAATGCCTGCATTTAACTGCTCCTTTCTGAGATGACTGAGTATTGGGAATAACGGATTACGATAAAGATATTTGTGGATCGTATCTTTAGAGTTAGACAGATTGTGTTAGAGTAATCGGCCATAGTTTTTGTTTTTTGTTCTAACACCCCACGTTTTTTCATCATCCTGCGTGAAGTAAAGACAACAGCGCGCCCGGTAAATGCTCGGGGATGCAGGGCAATCCCTACCTTCTTGTCATTGCAAGCAAATACTATGAGCGAAGCAATCTCTTAACCTGATAAGCCTGACAAATGTTACAATTTTCAATAATTAAGGTTTGACTATATCACCCGCTACTCCGAAATAGTCCTGACTTTTTCGGAGTTCGCAAAATACTATTTCTTTTTCAAGAAAACATTAGGTGTGATGCCGGCTTCTCTTAATATTGCTCTCAATATTCCCTCCGGCATATCGCCCGGATGATTAGGTATAGTTGTATAGCGATTTTTAGAGTGATTGTACCAGATTTCGTGACTTCCCGCGGCTTGCCGGTCAAAAGCAAAGCCAAAAGATTTAAGGCGCTTTATAATTTCGCGACACCGGAAACCTGCTAATCGTCCCACCTTTTATGCGCTCACAATCATCGGGTAATCGAAAGAATCTTTTATTTCGGAAATTTTTATCTTGTTGTTGCGTTGAGCTCTGGCCTCCAGCAGTTTCTTGGCAACATCGCGGGCGATTTCCAGCGTTTCGGTAGCTGTGCGGCCCTGGGCAACCAAACCCGGCACATCTTTTGATGTTGCTAAATAAACTCCCTCAGGCAATTTTTTTATGTGAATTTTGATTATTTGTTCCATATATTTCCTTGCATGACACCATGATTTTTTACATTTGCATGAGTATATGTAAATATAGGTAAATGTCAAGAGCGCCTGAATATTAGCCATTTTTCACAATGGCTATTTCTTCAAGCGTTAAATCATATAGCCCGTAAACCAGTTTTGTCTTGCCGGCTTAAAGTTTAAAGGCTTTTGACGGATTAAATCAGGTAATTGTAGCCGTCCCCTTTTTAAACTCCAACAAATTGTTGTCTATTCCATCCAATGGACAAATTCATCGAGCTTCGCTCTTTCCCGCGCGAAATTGTTAAGAGGGGATGATGTGTCAGGATAGCCCACAGCGATGCCCACGACAATTTTCTTATCATCGGGAATTGCCGCTATCTTTCTGATTTCAGCGGGGTAACGCGCGGCCGCGGCCAAAAGACAGGTACCGAGACCTTTGTCGTGCGCCGCCAGGCAGATTGTTTGAGCGATAATGCCGATATCCAGCATCTGGTATTCTACAAGATTATCCCGTGAAATACAGGCCAGAATAAGACAGGGGGCGTCGAAAACAGAAACCATATTCTGATAGTATTTATCGCGCGCGTCTTTATCTTCTCTTTTTATGCCCTGCGCTGATAAAACGATTTTGCCCAGCTGGCCATACCTGGCTTTCATGGCGTCAGGCCATTGCGTGAGCATAGGCACGTCGGACGCGATTTCCGCGCCGGCCAGCGTTTGCTGGAGATTCATTTCTTTGAATTTTGCCAGAATCTTGCCCGTCAGTATGTATAAATCCCAGGGCTGTGTATTCCCCCACGATGGCGACCAGCGCGCCGTCTCCAGAATCTCCATAATTAAATTTCTGGGCACATCCTGCGGTTTGAATTTACGAATACTTCGTCTTCCTTTAATCGCGGCTGTTAATTCCATGTTAACCTCCTTAGCGGAATCAATCCGTTTATTATTGATATTAAAATCAAATAGAATTCAATATAGATAATTAAGTATTATGTCCCCGCATTGCTGTATGCACGCACAATCAAGCTATTTATTATTTAACGAATGCCCTCTCGAATATATGTCGGAATTTTCAGGAATTCATCATCGGGAGAAGACTCTCTTAATCCTGACATTCTTCTTTCCTGAATAGTTTTTCCAAAAGCCTTTAAATGAATCTTTTCAATGATATCCTTTAACTCTTCATATTGGAATAGATTTAAGGCCCTGGCCGCGGTCAGATAACCGTCAATATATTTTTTGCTTTCTTTAGACTCAGAACCTGTCCGTTTAATTTCCCTGTAATAGTCATTTAATAATTTGGTTAAAACGCTAATGTAGCGTTCTTTATTTATCATGGCTCAAATATCTCCTGAAAATGCAAGTTATTCAACCCTTGTAAATATTATTATGCGGATCGAATTATGCTTTATGTCCCCCGAATTGTTATACAGCCAACACATTGGCGATAATTAAAATAAAAGATTTAACCGCGATTACGTCTTTTATTTTTTACCTTTTGGCCATTTAGAATATGGATATGAGCAGAGGTTTGAATTAAAATAACGCTCATCATGCGTAACTTCCTCGCCCAGCCAGGAAGGACGTTCAAAGACTTGGTTTTCCTTCTGAAGCTCCACTTCCGCCAGAATCAGCCCTGCGTTCTCGCCCAGGAATTCATCTATCTCCCAAATCAGACCGTCGCATGCAATTTTGTATCTAATCTTTTCGATGAGCGGTCCTTCGCACAACTTTAATAAATCTTGGGCATGGGCGGTTGGGATTTCATATTCATACTCCTCGCGCGTCGCACCAGTTGTCAAGCCCTTGATTGTCAGAAAAGCTTTATCGCCGCCCAGCCGCACACGAACGGTGCGTTCTTTATCAGTATTGAGATAGCCCTGGATACAGCGGATACCTTCGCCATTTCGCCATCCATCTCCACTTACAAGAAACTTTCGCTCGATTTCAAGGGGCATAGAATATCGTTCAAAATTAAGTTTATACTTCAATGCAAATGCTGTTTATTGATAACATATAATTATATTTTATAATAGCCTCTTTCATCTATCGAAATGTCAAGAATAAAGATGCGACCACGTTTTCTTGTCCCTAATTTTAATGCTGAAACTGATTTTTCAATACCTGACCCGAATTTTCTTTCTCGAACGATATTGCTAAACATATTTTTCGCTATCCTGATAAAGTTCTTCCAATGTTCCAAGCACAATACGTATTGACGCTCTGCTTTGAGGTGTATGCTCCTGGGATACGAGAGGGTCTTTCTGCATTTCAAAAATCTGTTCAAGATTCTGTTTGGAAAAACGTATCTCTACAAATGTATCTTTTTTAACAATCAGGTTATCTTTGAATGTATTCAGGTCTTTGGTTAGTTTTGCTAATTTATTCAGAGATGTTTGCGATATTGCCTGTTTATCTTTTTCCAGCTGGGATATTTGTTCAATTAAATCGAGCACAAATTTTTTGTTTTCGGAATCTTCAATTAAATCGGGTAAGCTTTTTAATATGATGGTCGGGTCATCTGAGATGTTGCACTGATCTGTTTCTGATGAAAGCACCAGGTACCCGCCCAATTGGTCATATTTATCCATAATTTTTTTAAAGAGGACTTTTGCATGCTTCACCGCAATCTGTAAGCGGTCTTTTTTCATGATAGCCTGCTCCTCAGCTTAAAACTAATTCAACCGGTTTTTGTTATATTGATTATTTATCCGGAAGGCTTCTTCCACTTCTTCAAGGGAGTATTCTGGCGGCAATGGCGAATATTGCGGATCAATAAGCATAACAGAGCCTTTATCATTCGTGAGAATAGAATAGCGGCCGGTTGCGGTCATGATTTTACCTTCGGTAATTTCCGCGACAATTATCTTTTGATCTTCAAGACATTCAGGGAGAAAATACAGATTTAACTTAAATACATTGCCGATACTGTCGAGTGCCAGGCAATCAATGTTAACCTGTATGGCGGGTTCAGCTTTCTCGTTAAACGTTGACTTTACGGAAAGAATTTTTACAATGGTGTTGAGCTCAGCACCATGGGTAAAATAATAAAAAGGCACGATATCATAAACTTCACCCGTTTCATTATTTTTTATTGTGCCGGTAATGATCTTGTCCGTCACTTTCTGCCCCTTTCGTTGAATAATTTACAAAAAATGTTCCTGCTCCCTTTTACGCCAAAATCTAAACTTTTTTTATTGATAATTCAATGACAGGACGACAAACGTGTGTCGCATTATTTGTTTTGTTTTATCTAGATTAACTGATTGATATTACGGATGTTATTGTAGGCACAAGTTAAGAATGATCTGTCTTAAATGATTGAACGGTTTCTTGATTGATAAGAGACAATATATCTTTAATATAATTGGTTTTATGTTCCGCGCATTCTATTTATATTTTTTCGGCTAAACGAAATGTCAAGAATAAAGATTCGACCCTGATTTATTCGGTGATCACGATTTTTCAATGCATTCTCTAATCTGTGATTGTCTTACATTCAGACGTTGCACACTGCCATCCTATTTATTATTCAATTTCTCCATTATCACCTTAAAGCTTTCTATCCCTGCTTCAAGATTTTCAATAATATCGTTTGCCAGGACATCCGGGTCGGGCAGATTGTCCAAATCGGCAAGGCTTTTGTCTTTCAGCCAGGTAATATCAAGGCTTGTTTTGTCGCGAGCGATGATTTCTTCATATGTAAATTTGCGCCAGCGTCCTTCGGGATTCTTCTCTGGATTCCATGTTTCTTTACGTTTTTGGCGGTTCGCCGGATTGTAACATTTTATAAAGTCCTGAAGGTCTTCAAACTTCAAAGGCGATTTCTTCAGAGTATGGCGGATATTGGTGCGGTAATCGTAAATCCAAACGTCTTGCGTCCATGGGTCTTTGCTGGCCGGTTTGTTATCGAAAAACAAAACATTCGCTTTGACGCCTTGCGCATAAAATATGCCTGTGGGAAGGCGCAGGATTGTATGCAAATCGGTTGTTTCCAATAATTTTTTACGGACGGTTTCGCCAGCGCCGCCTTCAAACAAAACATTGTCCGGCACAACAACCGCCGCCTTGCCGGTGGTTTTCAGCATTGTGCGAATATGCTGAACGAAATTTAGTTGTTTATTGCTGGTTGTCGCCCAGAAATCTTGACGATTGTAAGTCAAGTCTTCTTTTTCCTGCTCGCCTTCTTCATTGGTAAACGTCATGCTACTTTTCTTGCCGAAAGGAGGATTGGTCAGCACATAATCAACGCGAAACCTTGGTTCGGCAACCAGCGAATCGGTCGGCAGAATAAAAGTTTCGGAATCAATATCGCCGATATTATGCAGAAACATATTCATTAATGCCAGGCGTCGTGCACCAGCCACAATTTCGTTTCCGTAAAAAGTTGAATTTTTCAAAAATTCTTTTTGTGCTTTGGTCAAGGTGAAGTTTTTGGAATCGGCAATGTAATCATAAGCCGCCAGGAAAAATCCTCCCGTGCCGCAGGCCGGGTCGGCTATGGTTTTCCCGGGCTCGGGCCGGATGCAGGCAACCATCGCTTTAATCAAAGGCCGCGGCGTAAAATACTGCCCCGCACCACTTTTGGTATCTTCGGCATTCTTTTCCAAAAGGCCTTCATAAATCTTTCCTTTGAGATCCGCACCCATCAACGTCCATTGCTCTTTGTTAATCATATCAATGAGTTTGTAGAGTTTGGCCGGGTCTTGAATTTTGTTTTGGCTCTTGGTGAAAATTTGCCCTAGGATCCCCTTGGCACGTGAAAGCTCACGCAGCAATGTCGTATAATGCACTTCCAGTGCCGCGCCGCTTTTTGCTGTCAGGCTTTCCCAATTATATTGCTTGGGCACATCCAGTTTTCTATTATGTGGCGGCTTTGAATACTCGTCCGCCATTTTTAAAAAAAGTAAATATGTAAGCTGTTCCAGATAATCGCCATAGCTTACGCCGTCGTCGCGCAATGTATGGCAGAAGCTCCATATCTTACTGATAATACCGGATGTATTTTCGTTCATGCTTCACAAGCTCCTTATTTCATTATAATATTTATATCATCTATATGCGATTTTCGCTACCAACCAAATTTACTCTTGACTTTTCATGACGAAAAGCCCATATTTTAGCCGCAAGTAAGTCCTCATGCGTGGGTATCCGGATGGTTACTCGTAAATAGCGCATGGGGTTTTGCATTTTAGGGGAAAAGCGGATTTTCCTCCATAATCTTCTCTCTTATTAGCTTATAATAGCTATCATCGCCGTATTCGTATTTGTGAAATATCGCCCAGCTCACAAAATCAACAACTTGCAGGCTTTTTTCTTCAGCCGGTGTTTTAATCTGCACTGTAAATTTAATCTTATGCGTATTTGTAACCTTGCGGTTAAGATAACTTGAAAAATTTTCATTAAGAAACTTGTTGGTCTCACGCTTTGAAGCAACCAACGCTACATGTTCTGTTTCCGGCGCAAAACGTTTGGAAAATATTCTATCCAATAAAATATTGGTCACATAATTATACAAAACGTGTTTTTCGTCTTGAAGGTGTGTATAGACCTTTTTCTTGTTAAGATAAATGCTCATTATAGAGCAGTCTTTTGTTTGGAGTAAATTTAAGAGCCGCTGACGGGTTACTTTTTTCTCCTTGGTGCAATGCAGAACGCCGGAATGTTTACGCAAATTTTTGCGCAGACCACCGTGAACCTTTTTGACAATTTTTTCGAGTGGCCTTTTGTTCATTGTAAATAGACAAGTCACCACAAAATATTTTGATGTTTTCTTTTTGGTGAAATCAAATCCCAGACAGCCGGATTCGTCCATAAACAAATACATTAGTTTTTGCTCCGTTTTTTAATGGCTGTCTTCTCTCTTTCCACTTTGATGCGCTCGAGTAGTTTTGATGCTGGTTCGTCGTTGGGGTCTTGGGAGAAGAGTTTGCCTTCGAAGGCTTTCTTTAGGATGCTCTGGCGCAGGGCTTCGGCCTGTTTGAGGCTTTGTTCAATGCTCTCCTCGATTTTGTCACAAACGGAAAGGCGGGATTCGATTTCAGCGACAATGGCTTGTTGTTCTCGGATGGGAGGAAGCAAAACTGGCACTAATTTCATATCTTTTACGCCTGCCAAATTCAGCATAGCAGTGCCTTTTGCATCCTTAATAATAAGCCTTTGAAAAAACGAAGAAGTAAATAAATGCATAAAAAACTTTTCTAAGAGCAAATCTCTGTTTATTCTAATGATCAAGAGGGCCTGATTTATTATACCTTTGGGCGCTTTTTCAGGAATCATAAAAAGCTTGCCAATAGTACCAGAACAACTAACAATAAAATCATAGGGTTTAACTTTAAATCTTATTAATTCTTTAAATTTATTTTCATTAATAAAATATTTTCCGAGTTCCGTTGATTGGTAAATTGCATTTTTTTGTTCATATACTTTGTAACCTTTGGGGACAAAACATTCTTTTTTCAATGAACCGCCAAAAGGACCTCGGACAAATTCATCAACAACATCGTCTAACTTCAACCACTTCCACCCCTCCGGCAATTCACCTTCTTTTACATTTTTATTTGTCAGTTTACCTTCAAATGCCCATTTGAGGACGGACTGGCGATAGATTTTTAGTTGTTGCTGGGCGGTTTTGAGGCTTTCGATGCCTCTATCCAAGCTGCTGAACAGTTCTTCTATCTTGGCGACAATGCGGTGCTGTTCGGGGAGGGGTGGAAGATGTAGTTTTGTATTCCTTATTACATCACCTGAAATTGCTTTAAATGTTGTACCCGTTCCTTTTTTATCAAGTTCTTCTTCAATTGAACAGAAATAATGATAAAGAAATTTATAATCGTGGGGATATCGAATTGCAGCTAAGCCTCTACCAATACAACATTTTCTATCAGCGAGATTTGTTGCGCCAACTGGCGCACGGACTGATAACAAAATATCATTGTTTTTTGCAATTTTGTTAGGCTTACTGCACCACTTATCAACAATTGGGTGTAATTCCGAAAATTCTGCTTTCCCTTGAAAAAACGGTATTCCAATTTCATCTTTATTATAAGTATCAGATGGTGGTGACTGCCCCATAATGACATCTGCAATGTCTTGAATAGAAGTTAATGCCCAGCCGTTCGGTATTTCCTGATTTTCATTCATTATACTTAGTCACTACCTTTGTCTGTGGTTTCGACAAGCTCAACCACCGGTTGAGTTCGGTCCCTGAGCCTGTCGAAGGGACCATTTTACCGTCCCGAATTCGCGTTTTTACTTATAGTGCATGCCCTGATAACTGTTCCGTCTTTCCAATTCCTTATGAATGGCATTGAGCACATCCAGTTTGTTGGCCG
>DIEW01000034.1:0-1802 GCA_002418825.1 Syntrophaceae bacterium UBA5764
CGTGCAGAAAGCGGTTGGCGCCGGCCTTGGCCGAGCCCAGATCGTCTCCATCTAAAAACCCGCCGGGGAGGTTCAGAAAGTTATAATCCGAAAGACGCTTTTCGCCGTAGAGGAGTTCACTGATATGGACGATGTCGTATCGGTCCGCGCCCGCGAACTTGCAGGCGTGCGCCATTTCCATCTCGCAGTTGGTGCCGTTGCCGGTGAGAATAATCGCCTTGACTTTGTTTGCCATTTTAGAAGTCCTAATCTAGAAATTAAGCGGCGCCTGCCACGCGTCTTTGAGTTTGCCGATTTTTTCTTTAATAATCGTCTGACCGGAAAGGCCGCTGATTTGCAGCAGGCCGTCGTTGGAAACAAAACCGATTTCGCGCGCGACAAGGCCGCGCATCAGCTTTTCAAATTTTGCTTTGTCTTTCGGATGAATCGTTACGACGAAGCGGCTGGCCGTCTCCGAAAATAAAATGAAGTCGTCACGTTTCTTGCCACGATAGGGAACGTCTTTTAAATCGACATTGAGCCCCAGGCCTCCGGCAAACGCTGTTTCCGCGAGCGCCACGCCCAAGCCCCCATCCGAGCAGTCGTGGCAGGATGCCACAAGCCCCGCCCGGATCGCCTTGTTCAAGGCGCGGTAGAGCTTCATTGCCGTTTTGGCCTCCACCTGCGGCACTTTGTTGCCGATTGCGCCCTGTTTGGCAAACCACTCCGAACCGCCCAATTCGTCTCGTGTTTCACCCAGAATATAGACCAGATCCTGCGGACGCTTGGCGTCCATGGTCACAGCCTGGCGGACGTCGGGAATCTTGCCAATGGCGGAATAAAGCAGCGTCGGCGGCACGGAGATTTTCGTGCGGCCGATGGAGTAGTCGTTTTTCATGCNNTCATGCTGTCCTTGCCGGAAATGCAAGGCACGCCGTAACCGGTGGTAATGTCGAAAATGGCCATGTTGGCGCGCACAAGCTGCGCGAGCTTGAAGTGGCCATCCGGTGTTTTTTCCGACTGCACCGGATCGCACCAGCAGAAGTTGTCGAGTCCCGCCAGATGATCCGGATCCACACCCACGGCGACGGCGTTTCGCACCGCTTCGTCAATTACGCAGGCCGTCATCCAGTAAGCGTCGATATCGCTGTAACGCGGACAGATGCCGTGTGCGACCACCACGCCTTCCATCGAATCGAAAAGGGGCCGGATAACCGCCGCGTCCGACGGTCCGTCATTGCAAATCCCGACCAGGGGCTTGACCACCGAACCGCCCTGGACTTCATGATCGTATTGGCGCACCACCGATTCTTTTGAGCAGATATTGAGGCGCGAAAGCATTTGCTTGAGCGCCTTCCCTAAATCGGCAGGCGGGGCGAATGTCGGCTCCGGATGTTTGGGCGCTTTCCACCTGGCGACGAGTTTCATCTGCGGGACACCCTCGTGCAGAAAATCCATATCGAGATAGGCGACGGTTTTTTCCCCGTAACGGATGTGGAATTTACCGGAGCTCGTGAACTTGCCCAGCACCGTCGCTTCCACATCCATCTTGCGGGCCAGTTCCATGAACTTGTCCACTTTTTTCGGATCGACCGCGAGCGACATGCGTTCCTGCGCTTCAGACACGAGAATCTCCCAGGGCTGAAGACCCGCGTATTTCAGGGGTGCCAGCGACAGATCCATTTCGCAACCGCCGGAATAAGTGGCCATTTCGCCGACCGATGACGACAGGCCTCCCGCGCCGTTGTCCGTGAGGGCGCGATACAATCCCAGGTCGCGTGCTTTGAGCAGAAAGTCAGTCATTTTCTTTTGCGTGATCGGAT
>DIEW01000034.1:1857-33833 GCA_002418825.1 Syntrophaceae bacterium UBA5764
CGATGCGGCCGCCCGTCATGATGATAATGTCGCCCGGCTTGATTTCTTTTTTGTGAGAGGGTTTGCCGTTGATTTTCGCGGGCATGATGCCGGCTGTCCCGCAATAGACGAGGGGTTTCCCCAAAAAGCGCTCGTCAAAGACGATGCTGCCGTTCACCGTCGGGATGCCGCTCTTGTTGCCGCCGTNNTGCGGGGCGGCAGTTTCTTTTTGTGGTAAGGCGAGGCAAAGCAAAACACATCCGTGTTGAAGATGAGTTTCGCGCCCAGGCCCGTGCCGAACGGATCGCGGTTCACGCCGACGATGCCGGTGAGTGCCGCGCCGTAGGGATCGAGCGCGGCCGGTGAGTTGTGTGTTTCCACTTTAAAGACCAAATTATACCCGTTGTTGAATTTAATGACCCCCGCGTTGTCAACAAATACAGAGAGGCAGAAATCCTTCTTGCCTTTGGCTTTGCGGATTCTGGCCGTCGATCCTTTGATATAGGTTTTAAAAAGCGAATTGATGGTTTTCTTCGTTTTACCGTCGAAGTAATCAATTTTGCTGTTGAAAATCTTGTGTTTGCAATGCTCTGACCAGGTCTGCGCGAGGCATTCGAGCTCCACGTCGGTCGTGTTTTCATCCAGGCCCATTTTCCTGCGGGCTCTGACGACGGCGGGATCAGCGAAATACTTCGCGATCGTCTGCATCTCTTCGAGATTTAAAGCCAGAAGTTTTTCCTGGCTGATTTTTAAAAGCGTTTCGGCATCCAGCTGCGTCAGATTGATGGTGGCTAACTGCGGCTCGCCTTTTCCCGTGACCTGCGGAACGACTGCGGGCAGACCGTTTTGAAAATCAAATTCCTCTTTGCCTACAACCTGGTAACGTTCGATAAGGTCATTAGCCAGAAGATCGCGGGCGATTCTTTCTGCGTCAGCTTTGGTAAGCGTACCGGAAAGAAGGTACTGGCGGGAAGTATAAACATTGATTTTGCGTTCGCCAAGAGTTCCGCCCAGAAGCAGCGCGATGGCCTCGCGCGCCGTTTTGCCGACATTGTCGGTAACGCCGGGACGGAAACCGACTTCAATGAGCCAGTCAAAATTTTTTGCGAGCGGCCTGTTAATCGAGAATTCCTGAATGATCGGGTCGCAAAGCGGCCCGGATGCGGCCTGATGAAGCTCTTCGGCGGTCAATTCGCCAGCGACAGTATAAACTTCTATCGTTACGACTCTTTGAACCTGCATTCCCAGATTATCAATGATGCGCTTTCTTGTTTTTTCACCCAGAGCATCGCGAATGCCTTGCCTGAAGCCAACTTCAATTCTAACCGTCATAAAAATTGCCTTAGTATATTTACACTAATTTAAATCCGTCCGACTTACGCCGGAAAATGGCGTTTATACCGAAAACGTTTCAAATATACAACTGTAAATATTGTTTCTGTCAAATGGGGTTGCATCTATAACCAATAACTTTCTGTCCCTTATTTTTGCAAAAACAACCTCTCAGGCGGTTTTTTTTTAATATTGTGTTTTTCGATCTGTAACCATTAAAAATGGCAGAATTTTGAATTTAAATGTGCTACAAGAAAACATATTAGTTCAACATGTTTTGCAATATGTAACTTTCGAGAGTCAACGGGACTTTTCGCGTCGATTATGAACATGCTATTTACAATGTAACTGACAGCTATAACGGAGGGTACGTTAATGGAAAAAGAAAAGACATTTGATTTTTTAGGGATGTCGGAAAAAGAATTTGAAAATGTATGCAAAAATAATGGTTGGGGACTTACGCTTGACGAGTTTCGTTTGGCGCAGAAAAAAGCCCAAAAACCCCTCAGCATCACAGAAGCTTACATACTGGACAGTTTATGGTCTGACCACTGTTCGTATAAACACTCGAAAAACAAGTTGCGTTCCCTCATAAAAAGGAACAGGCACGTCCTCCGCACCGAGCAGAGCGATGCCGGGGCGGTGAAGATAGGAGAAAGCGGGTACAGCGCTGTTTTTAAAATCGAGTCGCACAACCATCCTACCTTAATAAATCCGTTTGACGGCGCGGCTACGGGCGTCGGCGGTGTTCTGCGTGATATATTCGGGATGGGCGCCAAAAACCTCGGGGTGGGAGCTTCTCTGCGGTACGGACCGAAAGCCGAAAAGAATTCCAAGGATCTTCTCAGCGGCGCCATGGAGGGAGCGGCATCATATTGTGGCGCGATGGAGATACCGCTAATTGACCTTGACTTGTATTACGAAAATTCTTTCCAGCACAACTGCCTCATGAATGTGTCGGCATTGGGTGTGGTAAAAAATGACGAATTGATACCTAATATCGTCCCGAAGAATGCTGCAGGATACAATCTGATTTACGTAGGAAAGCCCACGGCGGGAGCCGCCGTCGGTGGAGCTTCTTTTGCCTCGCAGGCATTTGAAGCGGGAAAGACGAAAGAGATTGAATTCGGTTCAAATCCCCGTTTAGAAAAAGCGACTTTCGATGCGTTCGAAAAAGTCAAAAATGCCCTGAAAAAAAAGAAACTACTGTCGCAAATGTCCTTGAAGGATATGGGCGCGGCGGGACTTACCTGCTCAACCGCTGAACAGGTATCCGGGAGAGGTTATGGTATTGAAATACTTACGGATAAAGTTCCTGTTCCCGCAGGCATGAAGGTTCATCCCCTGGCGCTTGCCGTTGGCGAGGATCAAGAAAGGAATATGATTGTTGCGTCGGATAAAGCCACGAAAGTTATCCTGCCAATTTTCCAAAACGATAAAAAATTCAAAAAATATGGCGGCAAGGTTGCGGTAATCGGCAAAGTTTTAAAAAAAGATCACTTTATCATGAAGGACAGCAAAACCGTTTATTGCGATATTCCCGTCAGTCTTATTACCGGCGCGCCTGTTTATAAACCATTTTCGAAGAAACCATCATTTAAAGCAAAAGAACGGGAATTCCAGGTGCCGCCGCCGCAGTCTCTGAAAAAAGAAATATTGAAAGTCATCGCTTCCAAAAATGTATATTCCAAAGCAGACGTCTTCGGTATTCTTAAAGACAAAAAAAAGGATTACATTGTCATGGCACCTGACGAAACAGACGTCTGTGTCATTGCTCCCCTCAAAACCGAAAAAACATCCGCCAGAAACAAGCGCATCGGCGTGGCGCTTGTCTTTGGAGGAAAGTCCATCCACGGAAGAAATGGTTCCGCGGAAATCCAGGCTTATCTGGCCACTGTTCTCGCGAGACTCAAGCTTGCGGTGGCCGGCCTTAAACCTGTGGCTGCCGCGGACGGGTGCAATTACGGCAATCCCGATAACCCTGAACACTATTTCTGTTTTGACAAGGGCATAAACGGATTGAATAAGGCGTGCAAAATACCTCTTTATGGTGAACAAGAACCGATGGCGGTGGTTGCTGGAAATGTTTCCTTGAAAAACACCTATATCAGTGGCGGGAAAGAAGTGCCGCTTGATCCGTCTCTTATTCCGGTAGTTTTCGGATATATAAAAGATTATCGTCAAACCGTAACGACCGGATTAAAAAGCGCGGGGAGCCTTCTTTTCCTGGCGGGAAGACGAAAGCGGGAGTTCAAGGGGTCGGAATACGCCCTTCTTTCCGGCAGATGGGGAAAGAACCCTCCCTCTATATCACCTGTTGCAGCCGGTAAACTTGAATATGCGGTGCTTGAAGCGACAGGAAAAAATCTTGTAAAATCTTCCGCCATTATTGAGAACGGCGGTCTTGCCGCCGCGCTGGTTAGAATGGTGATGGGAGGCGGGAAAATTGGAGCACAAATCGACATAACTTCGGCCAGCAAGCTGCGTGCTGATTATGCGCTTTTCAGCGAATCAATTGGCTATGTCCTAGAAGTTTCCAGGTTTAATGCGGAAAAAATAAAAGCGGTTTATGAAAAATACGGAATCACGCTGATACTTATCGGGGAAACGACGCGGAAAAAATCTTTCTCGGGCTTGGCGGGTGGCAAAAAAGTTTTTGATATCCCTATGGCCGAATTGGCGAGGCACTGGCGCGGCAGCAAGTGACGCCTTTCCAGAAATGGAAAGGCGCGTATGCGTCCGACATTATTTTATGCCGACAGAGAAGGCTTTCACCGGCTTGTTTTTTTAAGCCTCGCGGGCAATCTGCGCAAGGTAACGGGCCGGGTTTGAAAGCGCTGATGATGACAAACAGATAGCATTTAATCAAATTACCGGCCAGGAATCTGGCCGGTAATTTTTCCCTTCGTCAGCGGGGGAGACATAAGCAGTATTTTTCCGTTTGCCGATATTCTTATCCAGAGCGTCGCGAACACAACAAAAATGTTCATTGTACGAATTACAGTATACTTTATATAATCAAAGATACTTTTATTTACCTCCTAATTTATCAGTCATTTTGCTTGACACGCTGGTCTTTTGGCCGCTATATTTACGCCACATTAAAGAATTTTGTCGTAAAAATAAATTATAAGTTAAAGGAGGTATCTCTGCCATGGGAAAAACAAAATTTTGGCATAAAATCTTCCTTATCGTTGTTATTGGTTTCTTTCTTGCCGCGTGCGCCACAGTTGGTGGCACTAAAATCACCATGAATTATGAAAAGTATTCCCCCTCTTTTCGGTCCGCCGATTATGCCTACATGAAGGGGAAAAAAGTGGTTTTGGCTTCCTTCCACAACCAGGCGCAGAACACCAAGACATGGGGTTACTACAGTGCGGACAATAAGTACACGTATGAGAGTAACGATCATTTGCAAAACTATTTTTGGTATTGCTTTGAAAGGGCGTTTAAATATGTCGGGGTAAAAGTGCTTGATTATCAAACCGATGGCCAATATTACCACCATCGTTACTGGTGGGGAGCGCCGGGCCTGGGCGCTTACAGTGCTCCGAAAGGGGTATCCGAGTTTCAGCTGATTCTGACGTCTGTAACCGATCAAGAATTCAAGTTTAAAGTTTTAGTTTTTAAAAATGGTGAAACGAAGATGGACAAATCATTCTCCGTAACGATACCGCCCGCCGGCACGGACGAAGTTCCCGAATTGGAAAAACGTGCTTATAGTTTAGTGGATGTTGCTTTTACTACAATAATGAAAGATCGTGATTTCCGGAGAGTGTTTTGAGGAAGATAAAAACACAAGCCTAAGACTAAAAACCGGTATCGCAGTTCATGACATATTTTTGGGTTGAGAAAATAAAAGCACGGAAAATTTGATGGAAATATTTACCTACATAATCATTGGCTTGTTGCTTCTGGTCATCGTTTTGCTCATCTGGCAGTTAAAACGAGGCAGTTCGATTTTTTCGCCGCTGGACGGAAAGCTTGATGTTTTAAAAACACTGCAGGAGCGCACGGAAAACTCCGTGCGTGATGAAATTGCCAAATTCCGTGCCGAATATCAAAACCAGTCACGCGAACAGCGAGAAGAATTGGCCGGTTCCCTTAAAGGTTTTGGTGATTCCGTTGAACAGAAAATGGAGAATGTGCGCCTAGTGGTGGATGGCAAGCTCAAACAGATTCAGGAAGACAACACCCTTCAGCTGGAAAAAATGCGCGAGACAGTTGACGAGAAACTTCATGCTACGCTGGAAACTAGGCTGGGCGAGGCTTTCAAACTGGTAAGCGAGAGATTGGAACAGGTACAAAAAGGTTTGGGTGAAATGCAGAGTCTTGCCAGTGGAGTGGGGGATTTAAAAAAAGTTTTACTTAACGTCAAGACAAAAGGCGTGCTGGGTGAAGCCCAGCTCGGCGCTATTCTCGATCAGATTCTGACTCCCGCGCAATACGAAAAGAACGTCAAAACGAAAGAAAAAAGCGGTGACCATGTTGAATACGCGATAAAGATCCCCAGTAAAGATGATTCAGACAGTTTCCTCTGGCTGCCGATTGACGCGAAATTTCCGACCGAGGACTATATTTCTTTAATCGATGCTTATGAAAAAGCTGATATTGTTGAAATCGAGACGTACACAAAGAGCCTCAAAGCAAAAATTGAAAGATTCGCAAAAGATATCAGCGTTAAATACATCGATCCTCCCAATACCACGGACTTTGCCATAATGTTTTTGCCTTTTGAAGGGCTTTTTGCCGAGGTTTTACGCATCCCCGGCCTTTTTGAAAAAATGCAGCGCGAACATAAAATAACTATTACCGGACCAACAACGATTTCCGCTTTTTTAAACAGCCTGCAGATGGGTTTCCGCACGCTGGCGATACAAAAACGATCGACCGAAGTATGGAAAGTGTTGGGTGAAGTTAAAACGGCGTTTACGAAATTTGGTGATACTCTTGACGTAGTCCGGGACAGACTGGAAAAAGCTGTCAACACTGTCGATGATGCACGCAAAAAATCGAAGACGCTTCAGGGAAAATTACGTGCGGTGGAAGAGGTGCCCGGCATGTCCGATGAAATATTCCTGGAGGATGAATCTGCGCCTGAATTGGAATAACAGTCATTAAAAGCAAAAAACACCTAGCTGGCGTTACCGCCCTTATGTTTAACTGATTTAAATTTATAGTAAAAATATTTTAGGGGGAAAATGGTATTCATTCCCGAACGCAGAAAAAAATCACGCCGACAAAGCGATGAAGCACTGCGCAAAAGTGAAGAAAAGTATCGGACCATTTTAGAAAATATCAATGAGGGATATTACGAAATTGATCTTGCCGGCAATTTTACTTTTTTCAATGAATCCTTATGTCGCATATTGGGATATACACGTAAAGAAATGAGTGGCATAAATTACCGTAATTACACAGACAGGGAAACTGCGGAAAGGTTATTTCAGGGGTTTAATGAAATTTACAGGACAGGCATGCCCGCGAAAATAGTGGATTATGAAATAACAAGGAAAGACAAAACCAAAGCTTTTATGGAAACGTCTGTGTCGCTACTTAAGGATTCTTCGGGCAGGGCAGTGGGCTTCAGAGGGTTGGTTAGGGATGTTACCGAGTATAAAAAATCGCGTGAAGAACTGCGCAAAAGCGAGCAGAGATACAAGGGTATTCTGGAAAGCATCAGGGAAGGTTATTTTGAATTGGATCTGGAAGGCAATTATATCTTCGCCAATGAAGCAAATTGCCGGTATCTGGGTTATACAAAGGAAGAATTAATAGGGAAAAGTTATAAGATACACACGACTAAAGAATCAGCCGAAAAGTTTATCAAGCCTTACAGGGAACTTTACAAAACGGGTAAACCCATAGAGGCTGTAGAGCTTGAATCAATTACGAAAGACGGAAGAAAATTGATCCATGAGACTTCTGCTTCTCTCATTAGAGATGATGCCGGCAGACCTATTGGATTCAGAGGTGTTTCCCGCGATATAACAGCACGAAAAAATATGGAAGAAGATTTGCGCCGCTCCGAAGAGAAATACCGGACAATCCTGGAAAGAATAGGCGACGGTTATTACGAAATCGATCTGGAAGGAAATTATACTTTTTTCAATGATGCAGAGACGAGGAATCTCGGTTACAGCAAAGAAGAAATGATGGGGATGAATTCCCGTAAGTATCAGGATGAAGAAACGTATAAAAGAACACGCAAAGCTTTTATTGATCTTTACCGCACCGGGATCCCGATTAAATCTCTGGAGATGGAGGCCATCAGGAAAGATGGTACAAGGGTGTTTAACGAAATTTCCGCATCGCTTATTACGGATAAGGAGGGAAAACCTATAGGATTCCGCGGCATTACCCGTAACATATCCGAGCGTAGAAAGGCAGAGGCGGCGCTCAGGGAAAGCGAAAGAAAATACCGCTTCCTGATGGAAGCTATGACGGACATTGTTTGGACGCTCGACATGGATTTTAAACCTCTTTATGTGAGCTCATCCATAGAAAAGGTACTGGGTTTTTCTATGGATGAAAGGTTGCGTCAGGATTTAAAGAATATGGTGACACCGGATTCCTATGACAACATGACGAACAAGTTTGCTTGGGAACTGGAAATTGAAAAGAAACAACAGGCGGATTCTGAAAGAACCTTCACGCTGGAAGTAGAGTATTATCATAAGGATGGAGGTACGCGTTGGTTCGAAAACATCATGCACTGGTTCCGTGATCGTGAGGGGAAAATTGCGGGCATTCACGGTGTATCGAGAGATATCACCGAGCGCAAGCGGGTGGAAGAAGATTTGCGCAGAAGTGAAGAAAGATACAGGACTATTCTCGATGAGATGGAGGAAGGATATTTTGAGTTGGATCTTGCCGGTAACGCCGTTTTTTTTAATGATTCTGTGTGCCGGATTTTTGGCTATCCCCCCGAAGAATTGCTGGGTATAAATTACAAAGAATACACAGATGGAGAAAACGCGCGGAAATGCTTGCGAATTTATAATGAAATTTACAGAACCGGAAATCCGGGCAAGGTTCAGGGATATGAAATTATTAGAAGGGACGGAACAAAGAGATATCTTGAAACATCGGCGTCCTTGCAAAAAGATTCTTCAGGCAAGATAATTGGCTTCCGTGGCATTTCGCGTGATGTAACCGAACGCAAGCATGCGGAAGAGGCTTTGAAAAGAAATCATGATGAACTGATTAGAAAGAATATAGAGATTGAAGAGAGCAGGAAAAATGTTCAGATTGCTTTGGAAAGGCTTGGCGCGGCATATGAAGAATTAAAGGTGTCTCAGGCCAAAATTCTTCAGCAGGAAAAAATGGCCTCCATCGGACAGCTGGCAGCGGGAGTGGCCCATGAAATAAATAATCCTGTATCATTTATAGCCAGTAATTTGAATACGCTTGATAAGTATCTTTATCGACTGGTGAAATTTTCGCAAGTGCAGACGGAAATAATAAAGCTTCAGGCCTCGGACGCGATCAGGAAAATGGAGAAAAAACGCAAAGAGTTAAAAATCGATTATATTGTAGAAGACATACGAAAGATGGTGCAAGAATTGCTTGACGGTACGAATAGGGTACGGAAGATTGTTCAAAACCTAAAACTTTTTTCCAGAGTGGACGATGTGGATTATAAAAACTCCGACATCAACGAATGCTTGGAGCAGAGTATCAATATTGTTTGGAATGAAATAAAGCATAAGGCTGCCTTAGTCAAGGAGTATGGTGAAATTCCTTTCACCAAATGTTTTCCCCAACAACTCAGTCAGGTGTTCATTAACCTCTTGTTAAATGCCGTGCAGGCCATTACTGAAAAGGGTGAAATAAAAATAAAGACGTGGGAGAGGGATAAGGAGATTTGGATTTCCGTCTCCGATACAGGTGTTGGAATTTCTCCGGACAATATGGTTAAAATATTTGAGCCTTTTTTTACCACTAAAGAAGTGGGTAAAGGAACAGGGTTGGGGTTGAGCATTTCTTATGAGATTGTTCAGCGGCACGGAGGCGATATCTCGTTCGAAAGCGAAGAAGGAAGAGGCACGACATTTATCGTCAGAATCCCCATTGTTTCATAACAATAATCCTGCCTGCAAGTGTGGTTAATGTAGCTTTTTTTATTTGACACGCAATTTTATCTATGATTTATAATTGCGTGAAAATTCACGTAATTATTTGTTAATTTACGGATGATAAAAATTTTTAGTAAGGAGGGGTGTATGCTGAGAACTATTTTTATAATTATTTTTCTTTCTTTGATTTTTGTGTTGTTTGCCGGTGCTTCTTTTGCCGCACCTCCCATCAAGATCGGCGCGATATTTTCTGTATCCGGTCCGGCCTCGTTTCTGGGTGAACCGGAACGCAATACGGCGCAGATGATGGTGGATGAAATAAACAAAACTGGCGGCGTTAAAGGGCGGAAACTGGAGCTAATTGTTTATGACACTCAGGGCGATGCCACCAAAGCCGTGCAGGCCGTGAATCGACTGATAAAAAATGACAAGGTTGTGGCGATTATCGGCGACAGTACAACCGGAAACAGTATGGCCGTGATTCCTGTCGTGGAAAAAGCACAAGTGCCGATTATCTCCTGCGCGGCGGGAATTAAGATAACCGAACCGGTAAAAAAATGGGTTTTTAAAACAGCACAAAACGACGCTTTGGCGGTAATGAGAATATTCGAGCACATGAAAGAACAGAAAATAAAAAAGATAGCCATCATTACCGTGTCTGACGGTTTTGGTTCTTCCGGACGCGAACAGCTGAAATTGAAGGCTGGAGAATTCGGCATAGAAATAATATCGGATGAGACGTATGGACCGAAAGACACAGACATGACCGCGCAGCTCACCAAAATTCGCGGTACTGCCGCCCAGGCAATTGTCTGCTGGGGAACCAATCCTGGTCCCGCGGTTGTCGCCAGAAATGCCAAACAGTTAGGAATCAAAATTCCTTTGTACATGAGTCATGGGGTGTCTTCAAAAAGATTTATTGAATTGGCAGGCGAAGGAGCTGAAGATATAATTCTCCCCTCCGGACGTGTTATCGTCGCCGATCAGTTGCCGGATAAAGACCCGCAGAAAAAGGCGCTGCTGAGTTACGTGAATAACTACAGAAAACATTTCAAAGTGGAAGGAGATCATTTCGGCGGCCACGCCTGGGATGCTATCATGTTAATCAGGGATGCCATTGAACGCGGTGACGCGACCCCCATGGCCATTCGCGACCAGCTGGAAAGAACGAAAAACTTTGCCGGGATCGGGGGCATGTTTAATTATTCCGGGCAGGATCATGCCGGCTTGACGAAAGACGCCTTTGTTTTGGTACAGGTTAAAAAAGGCGATTGGAAGCTTATTAAATAGCTGAGATGCGTAAATTCGCAAGCCAATTTTCAAAAGCGCGGCGCGGGCAAAAATAAATTGTCCGCGCCGTGTTAATATTTATCGGGCAGATTTTTCAATCATGGATAATTTTCGGCAGTTAACTCAGTATGTTTTATCCGGTTTGTCCAACGGCGCCATTTACGCGCTGATCGGTTTTGGTTTTGCCATTATTCATAATGCGACCGGAATCATCAACTTTGCGCAGGGTGAATTCGTGATGCTCGGCGGAATGTTGACGGTATTCTTTCTGGTTTTTTGCGGTTTCCCTCTTTTGCCGGCAATCGTTTTATCTATACTTATTGCCACAGTTGCGGGTATTACGTTTGAACGGTTGGCGATCAGGCCGCTAAAAGATGCCAAGCCAATCCGCTTAATCATTATCACGATTGGCGCCAGCATATTTATACGCGGCGCGGCGATGCTTATTTGGGGCAAAGACACTCACGCCCTCCCTGCTTTCTCGGGAAATGAACCGCTTTATATTGCCGGCGCGACGATCATGCCACAGCACCTCTGGATTTTTGGCATAACAATTCTGGTGATTATTTTCAGCAGACTATTTTTTAATCACAGTATTATTGGCAAGGCGATGCGCGCCTGCGCTTACAACGCTCAGGCCGCGAGCCTTGTAGGAATTGACGTGAAAATCATGGTGATGCTTTCCTTTGCCATAAGCGCGGCTATCGGGTCACTGGCAGGCATCATCATCGCTCCGCTTACAATGACCTCCTTTGATGTGGGTATCATGCTGGGAATTAAAGGTTTTTGTGCCGTAATTATTGGAGGGATGAGCAGCGGTTTGGGCACTGTTCTGGGAGGATTATTGCTGGGTTTGCTAGAAGCTCTCGGCGCCGGTTTCATTTCCGCCAGTTACAAAGACGCTATTGCCTTTATTGTCTTATTGCTGATTCTTTTCCTTCGTCCGGAAGGATTGTTTGGGAAAAAGGAGACAGAAAGGGTTTAATTATAAAATACCGTTGTGCTTTAATTTTATCATTGAAAAATGACTAAAGAAAAACGTCAAATAACTATTTTTCTAATTTTTTCTTTTGTTTTACTGGTAATACCTTTTTCCCTCCGGGAAAGCTATTTATTAAACGTCATGGTTTTTATCGGGATTCATACAATGCTCGCTGTGGCGCTTAATTTATTGATGGGATATGCGGGGCAAATTTCTCTGGGGCATGCCGCTTTTTTCGGCATGGGCGCATACATTTCCGGGATATTTACTACCAGGTTCGGACTTGATCCATGGCTGGTGATTATTATGGCTGCTTTGTGCGCCGCGGCTATAGCTTTTGCTATGGGCTTCCCTATTTTAAAACTCAAAGGTCATTATCTGGCAATGGCAACTTTGGGTTTCGGCATCATCATCTATATAATTTTTAACGAGACCGTCAACTGGACAGGCGGTCCTTCCGGCCTGTCCGGCATACCGAACCTGAAAATTGGCGAGTTAGTTTTTGATAATGACTTCCATAATTATTATTTAGTTTGGATAATTACCCTTGGCGTTATGCTCCTGTCGATTAATCTGTCACAGTCGCGGATCGGCAGAGCGCTCAGGGCTGTTCATGATTCGGAGGTCGCCGCCCGCGTAATGGGCATCAACGCCTGGGTTCTGAAGGTACAGATTTTTACTGTTTCGGCTTTTATTTCCGCCATGGCGGGAAGTCTTTACGCCCATACTATGACGTTTGTTGCGCCGGCATCTTTTGGATTTAACTTTTCCGTGGAACTGGTGACTATGGTGGTTGTGGGCGGTTTGGGCAGTATCTACGGGTCGTTTCTCGGCGCCGCTATTTTAACGACGTTGCCCGAATTTTTGCGCGTATTTGAGGATTTTGATATCATCATTTATGGATTGATGCTTATAGTGATAACCATGTTTATGCCAGGCGGTCTGATCAGCGGACTTCAATTGCTTAGCCAGAAATTTTTTTTAAAATTTAAAGCGAAGGCGGACAAGGGTGCTTAGAGCAAAAAATATAACTAAAACATTTGGCGGTTTGACGGCTCTGGACGATGTCACGTTAAACGTGGCCGCGGGTTCAATAACCGGCATCATTGGCCCGAATGGCGCGGGTAAAACTACGTTGTTCAATATCATCACCGGTATCTATACCCAGACGGCCGGTGAAGTTTACTTGGATGATGAAAATATTTCTTTTTTCCCTCCTGAAACTCTTGCCAGAATGGGTTTGGTCAGAACTTTTCAAAATGTGGAAATGTTCGGGCAGATGACGGTTTTGGAAAATGTCATGGTTGGATTGCACACGAAAAGCCGCAGCGGTTTCTTGAGCTGCGCTTTTAAATTGCCGCGGCAGATTAGAGAGGAAAAATTAATTAAGGAAAAAAGCATACGCTGGCTGGAATTTACGGACATGACCGATCTTGCCGGTATGCGGGCGGACAGTTTGCCATTTGGCAAGAGCCGTCTTTTGGAAATATCCCGGGCCATGGCGCTTGAGCCGCGCATTATTTTGCTGGATGAACCGGCGGCAGGACTTAATAGTCGCGAAACGCTTCAGCTTGCTGAACTTATACGGCGCATTAGAGAATTGGGCATCACGGTGGTGCTTGTGGAGCATGATATGGACCTGGTAATGGATATCTGTGAAACAATTTTTGTTTTGAATTTGGGGAAAAAGCTCACCCAGGGCACGCCGCGCGAGGTTCAGGAAAACCCCGCGGTGATTTCCGCGTATTTAGGTGTTAGTTGACGGCAGGTGTGTACAGCATGTGTTGGGAAAAACGGAGATTATGCTGAAGATAAAAAATATCAATACATACTACGGACAAGTGCACGCCCTGAAGAATGTTTCCCTGCATCTGAGCGCGGGGGAAATTGTCACGCTTATCGGTGCCAACGGCGCCGGAAAGACGACGCTGCTTAATTCCATGTCCGGCATTGTGCCGCCGCGCAGCGGTGAAATTCTTTTCTATGATGTGCCGATAAATAACCTTGCCGCGCACCAGATAGTAAAAATGGGTATATCGCAGGTTCCGGAAGGCAGACAAATTTTCAAGCCTTTATCTGTTGAAGACAATCTGGGGCTGGGAGCTTACTTATATCACAGGAGAAAAGGAGAAAAGGAACAAATAAAAAAAACGGTTGCAATGGTGTACGAGTTATTTCCCATACTTAAAGAAAGAAAAAATCAGCTTGCCGGAACATTATCTGGAGGTGAGTTGCAAATGCTTTCCATCGGCAGGGCGTTGATGGCCAGACCGAAATTGCTTCTTCTGGACGAGCCTTCCATGGGGCTCGCGCCGATGATTGCGCAGGAGATATTTAGGGTGATTGTTAATCTTTCGCGGGAAAACAAGACAACGATTCTTTTGGTTGAACAAAACGCACGGGCGGCGTTGAAAATGGCGCATCGCGGTTATGTGCTGGAAACGGGGCGATTGATTTTGGAAGGTATGGCCGCGGATCTGCTGGAGAACAAAGAAGTGCAGCGCGCCTATTTGGGAAAAGACAAAAAGGAGATATGGGAACGCTGAATGAAAACAAATTATGTAATCAGCCATATATTCAACCGATTTACAAAATTGCGGGAGGGTTTTTATGAATATCTGGGATGAAAAAAACGAATGCATGTCGCGGGATGAAATCGAACAGCTGCAGCTGGAGCGATTGCAGGCCGTAATGAACAGGGTTCATAAGAATGTTGTTCATTACCGAAAAACGTTTGATGAGGCGGGTATTATCGCCGAAGACATCCGTTCGCTGTCTGATTTGGTAAAGATTCCTTTTACCACCAAGGAAGATTTACGCCTTAATTATCCCTACGGCATGTTTGCCGTGCCGCTGAGAGAAATTGTACGCATTCATTCTTCTTCAGGAACGACGGGCAAACCTATCGTGGTTGGATACACAAAAAATGACATAAGAACGTGGTCTAATCTGGTGGCGCGTTTTATGACGGCAGCCGGCGTGACGCGTGACGATCTGGTGCAAATAGCTTTTGATTACGGTATTTTTACAAGTGCTTTTGGTATGCATCACGGCGCGGAGGCAATAGGCGCGTCCGTAATCCCTATGGGTATGGGGGATACCGAAAAGCAAATCATGATTATGCAGGACTATAAAACCACGGTACTGGTAAGCACTCCTAGTTATGCATTGTCTCTTGCGGAACGTCTGGAGCAATTCGACATAAGTCCCAACGCGCTTTCCTTGAAAGTCGGATTGTTTGGCGGCGAGCCGTGGTCGGAGAAAATGCGCGAGGAAATTGAAAGCAGATTGATGCTCAGTGCAACTGATAATTACGGCCTGTCGGAAGTAATAGGACCGGGCGTGGCTGGTGAATGTTCCTGCAAAAAAGGGTTACATCTTTATGAAGATGCTTTTATTCCGGAAATTATCGACCCGGAAACAGGCAAGACTCTTTCTCCCGGACAATCAGGGGAACTTGTGCTTACCACACTGACCAAGGAAGCGTTTCCGATGATTCGCTATCGCACAGGTGATATAACCAGTCTTGATTATACAAGGTGCGAATGCGGCAGAACAATGGCACGTATGCAGAAGGTGATGCGGCGTTCCGATGATATGCTGATCATCGGAGGGGTCAATGTGTTTCCTGCACAGATTGAAAAAATTCTTTTCAGCGTGGCCCAGGGGGAAACACCCTATCAGCTTGTTGTGGAGAGAAAAGGCGCCGTGGATAATCTGGAAGTTGTTGTCGAGGTTACCGATAAGATTTTTTCTCTGGAACTGCAGAAGCAGCGCTCATTTCTGGAAACGGTAAAAAAACGTGTCAGCGTTGAGACCGGTATTAGCGTTGCCGTAAAACTGGTCGAGGCGAAAAGCATCCCCCGGCAGGATGAGAAAATCGTGCGCGTTGTTGATAAGAGACAGCTGTAAGAACGTAAGCGACGAGTGCGCATTAATATTTTTTCCTTTTAAGCATTTCCAGAAGTTTGTCGCGATAATAATAAGCAAAGATAAAGATGATTGCGCCAATACCGACCAGGACGGCCAGCAAAAAATATTGTTCATTGCGGGCAACGTTGCCGGTTATGGAAAGCATTATTGTGCCTATAAGGCGACCGGCCACGGAAATTACCAGAAATGTCCAGGTTGGAATGCGGCTGACACCCAAGATGTAGCACAGGTAATCTTTGGGAAAACCCGGAATCAAAAAAAGGAGAAACGAGACAATCATACCTTTATGTTCCATGAAATGCTCGAATTTTTCGAAGACATCCTCGCTGATTAGCTTTTTCAGAAGCGGCATGCCGAAAAATCGCGCCAGCGTAAAGGCCGCCCAAGAACCGAGAGTCAAACCAATTGTGGAGAAAATTGTTCCCCAAAGGGGCCCGTAAAGATAGCCGCCAATAAAGCCGGAAAGTTCTCCCGGAATGGGCGCCGCCACCACTTGTATGATTTGCAGCAGAATAAAAATTATAGCATCGTAAGGGTTATATGATTTAATGAATGCGATTAGTTTGTCACTGTCTTTAAAAAAGAGGTGAAGATTGAAATGAATAAAGAAATAGGTGGCCAGAGCTATGAGCAGAAGCAGCAGGGTTATTCTAAATGCCAGGTTATTCTTCATGAAAAATATTTATTTTTTTCTTTACGCAGATTATCGTGCAGTTTCTATACTAATATTTTTCTTTCGTCAATTTAAATTCAAATTTCGCGGTTGCGCAAAATAGTTGACTAAATGTAAGCGATATGCAAAAAAAAGCGCATTTCTGATTAATATTTCTAATGCCGTGTTATCGGCGCTAAATATTTGTGCCATCCAAGGGAAGGGGAGGAAAATACTATGCCTAAGATAGTACAGAAACTGGAAAAAACAAGAAGCGAGATTTATAAGGATGCGCCTGTGGCCAAATTCGGTCAGAGGAAACCGGATTTCAACACTATGGGTAAAAAAATAAAAAACCCGCATAAAAAGTTCAGGGAAGTCGTTTGTGTGGAAGCCTGCCGCACGCCTTACGGACGTGCGGGCGGTGCGCTTAAAGATTATTCAGCGATGGAACTGGGTGCTCTGGCGATAAAGGAAGTTTTGCGCCGTACAGACGGCAAGGTAAAGCCGGGTGATGTGGATTATATTTTCATGGGACAGGTTGTTCCTGCCGGTTGCGGTCAGATCCCCGGCCGGCAGGCGACTATTTTAGCCGGTGTGCCGGAGTATGTACCTTCTATAACGGTAAATAAAGTTTGTTCTTCGGGAATAAAAACCGTTGATTTGGCTTTCCAGATGATTCTCCTGGGACGCGCGGAAGTCTGCATTGCCGGCGGGCAGGAGAGCATGAGCAATTGTCCGTATCTTTTGCCGGATATGCGCTGGGGTGCGAAGATGGCCTTGCCCAACGGGCGCGTGATTGATTCGATGGTTTATGACGGACTTTGGGATGCCTTTTATAATCGCCACATGGCGATTAACGGTTCGGAAGTTGCCGACGAGTTCGGATTTTCCAGACAGGAGCAGGACGAATGGGCGCTCAATTCTCAGATGAACGCGGTCAAAGCCATGAGCGAAGGCAAACTCGACGACGAAATATTTCCCGTAGAAATCAAACAAGGCAAGAAGGTTTTTATTATGGACAAGGATGAAGGTCCGCGCCCGGATACAACCATGGAAGGTCTGGCCAAGCTGCCTCCGGTTTTTGGACATTTGAGTACCGTAACAGGCAAGCCGGGAAGCGTGACGGCAGGAAACGCCCCTGGTGTAAATGACGGCGGAGATGTATGTCTGTTGATGAGCAGGGAAAAAGCCGATGAGTTAGGCCTGAAACCAATTTTTATGATTGTGGATTATGCTGAAGTTTCTCAGCCGACTAAAGATATTGCTACCGTACCGGGTTTGGCCATAAAAAAAATTCTGGAACAAAATGATATGACGCTGGATCAGATGGAGATCGTTGAAATCAACGAAGCCTTTGCCGCGGTGGCGCTTGTGAGTTGCCGTTCTATCCTGGGCATGTCCAAAGAAGAAATGTACAAAAAAGTGAACGTCAACGGCGGCGCCGTAGCTTACGGCCATCCGATTGGTGCTACCGGCGCGCGCATTTTGATGACGCTCGGTTACGAACTGAGAAGACGCGGCGGCGGTTGGGGCGTCTGCGGTATCTGTTCCGGTCACGCACAGGGCGATGCGATGCTGATCAAAGTTGAAAAATACTAATGGTTTTTAAATTTGCAAATGATTTACGAATAGTTATTATTTCCCGGCTATCCCAGGCAACGATAAACTAGGTGCCAGTTTTGTTTAAGCCTATATTTTTTTTCACCGCCGCCGCGATCCGGCGGCAGTATTTTTCCGTTTCTTCTTTGTTGGGTCCTTCCACCATGATGCGGCACAGGTTCTGTGTGCCGGAATAGCGAACCAACACGCGGCCTTTATTACCGAGCTTCTCTTCGACTTCTTTTATTGCCGCCATGATTTCCGAGACAGACTCTATTTTTGGTTTCTTTTTTACTTCCAGATTAATAAGCATCTGCGGGAAAACGGTCATGATGGCGGCAAGTTCTGATAATGTCTTGCCTTCTTTTTTCATGGCCGCAAGAACCTGTAGGGCGGTGATTAAACCGTCGCCGGTGGTATGATGTTGCAGAAAAATAATATGGCCGGAATCCTCCCCGCCGATAGCAGCATCTCGTTTTCGCATCTCTTCCAGAACATAACGGTCGCCCACATCGGTTAGAATGGATTCTATGCCGAGCTTTTTTAAAGTGACGGTTAAGCCAAAATTACTCATGACCGTGCGCACCACCATGTTATTGGTCAGTTGTCCTTCTTTTTTCAAAAGAGCGGAGCAGATAGCCAAGATTCTGTCACCGGTAAGCACGTTCCCTTTCTCGTCCACGCAGATTACTCGGTCGCCGTCGCCATCGAAAGCAAAGCCGACCGAGGCTTTTTGGCGCAACACCTCGTCAATAAGCGCTTCGGGGTGCTGAGAACCGCAGTTTAAATTTATGTTTCTTCCGTCGGGATGATTGAAAATCGTGGCTACCGAGCAACCTAATCCGGAAAAAAGAACGGGGGCGACTTTGTATGTTGCTCCATTTGAGCAATCGAGAACAACTTTCATTCCTGCCGGGTTGAGATTTGGCGGAAATGTTTTTTTTAAAAAATCAACATAGAGGTCAGAGGCTTTGTCCAGGTGTAATAACTTTCCTTTGTTCCCGGACATAGCGGACAGTTTATGGTCGCCCGCGGCAAGAATGAGCTCCTCAATTTGTTTTTCTTTTTCGTCGGAAAGCTTAAATCCCTCGCTGCTGAATATTTTGATGCCGTTATCCTGCGTGGGATTGTGAGAGGCGGAAATTACAACGCCGGCATCAGCGCTCATGTTTTTAACCAAAAAAGCTATGGCCGGCGTAGGAATCACTCCAGCGGATACGGCAGCGGCGCCCATTGAACAGACGCCATCGGCAACCGCTTCTTCAAACACGCTACCGGAAAGGCGGGTGTCTTTTCCGATAATTATCCGTGGCGAATGCCCCTTCTTTTTTGAAAGATGAGCAATGGCGCGGCCAACACCGAGAGCAATCTCCATGGTCATGGGGTATTCGTTGGCTACTCCCCTGATGCCGTCTGTGCCGAAAAGTTTCTTCATTATCGGGTTTTTTACATTACGGAAGTTGTTTTTGCAACATAGAAAAAAGTATTTGACGGCTGTTTAAAATTAAGTATTGTTGGGCTAAATTAAAAAAAATAAGAGGGGTCATAAAATGAAGCAGAAAGTTACTGTTGTTGGCGCGGGGAATGTCGGGGCAACAGTGGCGCAAAGGCTCGCGGAAAAAGAACTTTGTGATGTTGTTCTGATTGATATTATTGAAGGAGTACCTCAGGGGAAGTCGCTGGATTTGACTGAAGCTGCGCCGATTGAAAAGCATGACGCTCATCTTACAGGAGCAAATTTTTACGAAGAGTCGACGAAATCCGATATTGTCATTATTACCGCAGGAATTCCGCGTAAACCCGGAATGAGCCGTGACGATCTTTTGTCCACAAACAGGGGAATCATCAAAAGCGTGACCAGGGAAGTGGTCAAATATTCACCGAACGCTATTTTGATTATTGTCAGTAATCCCCTCGATGCCATGTGTCATGTGGCGATGGAAGAAAGCGGGTTTCCCAAACAGAGGGTCATCGGTATGGCGGGCGTTCTGGATGCGGCGCGCTTCCGCGCTTTTCTTTCCATGGAACTGAATGTCTCCGTGGAAAATATTCAGGCGCTGGTTCTGGGCGGGCACGGCGACACGATGGTGCCTCTGCCGCGTTTTTCCACTGTGGCGGGGGTGCCGATAACAGAACTCATTTCGCCCGAGCGTATCGAGGAGCTGGTGAAGCGCACGCGCAACGGCGGCGCGGAGATAGTGGGTCTTCTAAAAACCGGCAGTGCCTATTATGCGCCTGCTTCAGCGGCCGTGGAGATGGCGGAATCGATTTTAAAGGACAAAAAGAAAATTCTTCCCTGTGCCGCTTATTTGGAAGGCGAATACGGTATTTCCAAACTGTTCGTCGGTGTGCCGGTCGTACTGGGCTTAAGGGGAATCGAGCAAATCATTGAGCTTAAGCTTTTTGCCGAGGAACAACAGCTGCTCCATAAATCCGCCATGGCTGTGCAGGAGTTGGTGGACGCAATGAAAAAAATGCCATGAGAAGAAAAATCATTAAAATCGACGAAGAAAAATGCACGGGCTGCGGTTTATGTGTGCCCGGCTGTCAAGAAGGCGCCATACGAATTATTAATGGCAAAGCCAGACTGATTAGCGATGTTTACTGCGATGGCATGGGCGCTTGTCTGGGCGAGTGCCCGGAAGGAGCTCTGTCCATTGAGGAGCGCGAAGCCGGGGCGTTTGATGAGAGAAAGGTTCAGGAACATTTGGAGCAGACCGCAGGAAAACCGGCAACAACAGGTTTCAACAGTGCGCCTTCGGCAGGTTGTCCCGGTTTCGCCCATACAGCTTTTGAAAAGGAAGCCGCAGCTGTGTCAGCTGCGGCGCAAAGCTCAGAGCTTGCGCACTGGCCGGTCCAGTTGCATTTGGTTAATCCCGCCGCTGATTTCTTTCGTGACAAGGACGTGGTGTTGACTGCCGATTGTGTTGCTTATGCGGCAGGTGATTTCCATCAACGATTTCTTAAGGGTAAGAGCCTGGCGATTGCCTGTCCTAAGCTGGACGAAGGTCTTGACGAATACATTGAAAAAGTCCGTCGCCTTGCCGATGAAGCAAAAATCAACACACTGACTGTCGTGATGATGGAAGTTCCCTGTTGCCGCGGTCTCATGCAAATTGCTCGCACGGGTTTACAAAAGGCCAAAAGAAAAGTTCCGCTCAAAGCCGTGGTAATAAGTATCCGCGGCGAAGTCATTTCCGAAGAATGGGTTTGATTTATCAGCTAAAACAGTTAGCCGGTTCGGTTGTTTCTTTGTGATATGGAGGCGCGTTGTATAGCCTTATCGCCGATGCGCTGGTTGTTGCGCATTTCTTGTTTATAGTCTTTGTTGTTGGCGGCGGTTTGTTGGTCATTTATTGGCCGCGCGCGGCCTGGTTGCACCTTCCCGCTGCCGCCTGGGGGGCAATGGTGGAATTTACCGGATGGTTTTGTCCTTTGACTCCGTTGGAAAATTATTTTCGCAATCTTGCCGGGGAAGCTTCTTACAGCGGCGACTTTGTTGCCCAATATCTTCTGTTCTTAATTTATCCGGAAAATCTGACGCGCGAAGCGCAATTCGTGCTTGGCTTTTTCGTCGTTTTTATCAACATTGTTTTATACTTCATTGCCGTGAAAAAACATCGGCGCGCATGTGCAAAATGATTATAAATCTGATTTTTTAAAATGATTATTTATAGTTTCCAGAAATGTTTCCAGAGAAAACGGTTTGAACAGATAATCGGCAAAACCAATGGCCGGGATTTCATCACCGTCCGTAGGCGCGGCGTTGCCAGTTACGGCGATAATCGGGATATTTTCTAAATCGGGATCGGTTTTAATAATCCTGGTTGCGCTCAATCCGTCTATGCCCGGCAATTGTATGTCCATCAAAACGAGATCAGGGCGGTTTTCTTTTGCGAGACGAATGCCCTTTTCGGCATCTCTTGCTTCAAGTATCCGGCATTTGCCTATTTCCAGAAAGGCATGCATAAACTTCATGTTTACTTCATTGTCTTCAATAACAAGAACGGTTTTGTCTTTCATGTCCGTTTTACCTTTGCCTGGTGAGGATACTTTAGCCGTCAGTCCAAGAAATGCCTCGGAGAATTTAAACGGGTATTACAAAATGAAATGCACATCCCTTTCCTTCTCCTTCGCTTTCTGCCCATATGCTTCCTTTATGGAGCTCAACGAATTGTTTGCACAGGGCAAGACCCAGCCCTGTACCCTGATGTCTGCGACTTTTTGAGCTGTCCATTTGCACAAACGGTTTAAAAATAATTTGCTTATTTTCTTTTTTTAAACCGATGCCCGTATCCTTTACGGAAATTTTTGCCCAGTGTTTATGGCTGGCCGAATGCTCTTTGCCGATGGGCAGAGACAGAGCTTCACCTTCTTTTGTGGTCCATCGGCCGTCTAAACGGCTTAAAGGGCAGGCGGAAAGTTTAATCAACCCACCTTCCGGTGTAAACTTTATAGCATTGGAAAGAAGGTTGTAGACAGTCTGCCTAATCATGCTTTCATCTGCTTGTATCATTTCCGGGCAATCGCCGATGTCCGTTGGCAGCATTATGCCGTTCCTTTCGGCAAGTTTCGTGAAAATATTTAAACTGTTTTCCAAAAGCGTTTTTAAATTGATTTCCGAAATATCAATGTCCATCTTGTCTGCTTCCATTTTGCTTATATCCAGCAGGTTGTTGATGAGTGAAAGCAGCTGTCTGCCGCTTACGTTTATGTCTTTTATGCAATCAATTTGCTTTTCGTTCAATTCACCAAAATGGTGATTAGCCAGCAGGTCGGAAAAGCCGATAATGGAGTGCAACGGTGTTCTGAGTTCGTGTAATATATTGGTTAAAAATTCGGACTTAAGTTTCTCGGATTCACCGGCTTTGAGCAGGGCCAGGCGGAGCTCTTCGTTTTGCTCCTGCAGTCGTTCTCTGCTTCTTTTCAGCAGTTGCACCATATAAGAAGATACAAAAGCGATAATAAAAAACATCGGCGCTACCGCAATCATGCTTGCCACCTGATATTTCCAGGGCATATCAAAGCCGGGATTCACTTTTATGGTTTGGAGAATTCCCGTACGTTCCAAAGTCAACAGCAGCGCAAAGCAAATGTTGATGAAAGCAGCGATGATGTAGGGTTTTTTTCTTGATTCCAGGGGACCAACGTAAATAATGGATGCTGCGTAGATAGGCAGCAGAAAAGAAGCTTGTATGCCGCCGAAGGAATGAATAACAGCGGTTATTCCGATTATTTCTATTAAGCTGATGACATAAGTAAAAAACTCGGCAAAAGTATTGTTCTTTATTTTTTTGAGAATCCCCAGGAGCGGCGGATTTATCGGAATCAGATATAAAATCGAAAAATTGGCGTAAACAAAATTCTCGAAATTAGCGATATTGAAAAAATAGGTAAGAAGGGCGACAAACCACATAATCAAACAGCCTACGGATCTTACCTTGGCTGCACGCAGTTGTCTTTGATAAATTTCGGTGGTGTTGTCTGTAGCGCCTGCTTGTCTTTGTTTAATTTGTCACTCTACCATGTTTGCAAATCCTTTTGCTTCTGGTGGGACGCTTAGCGCGTCGTAATCGCAACGGTAAAATAATTAATAAAAAATATTATGGTATCAAGAAAATTAAAACTTAATTTTTCGGAAGAGTTATCATGATAAAAATCATGCCGTTCAGGCGGATGCCTGCCGACGGTGTCTGTGACCGAACATCAGAAGTAAAACACCGCCGAAACCAATTGTCAGGGCAATTATCTTGATTAACCATCCTACGTAAGGCAGCCAGCCCAACGCCAGAAGCAGAATTAGCCCCGAAACGGTTTCTTTGACGGGAGATTTTTTATGAGAGGAAAACATTCCCGACAGAACATAATCTCCAAGAAGGTTTGCGGCGGCGATGTAGCCTAACATGAAGGCGGCGACCAAGGCGATGAATAACAGAGGAATCAGGTAAATGCCGATGACTGAAATAACAAGAAAAATAAAAAAAGGCGTAATTGATGCCGTGATTAACATCCCCCAGAGGAATGATTTCATTTTGTTGTTTTGAATGGAATTTTTCAACGTTGTTAATGAATTGGGGGATAAAAAGGCCAGAAGCATGGCTAAAACGAAAATGATGCCCTGGAAAAAAAGAAAAATGATATTCAGGACAGCCGACCAGGCGTCATCTTCACCGAGGAAGAAAGAGCGAAGCGTTGCGGTTATATTGGAAGAATTTATCTCGGTAATCTTACCGAAAACCTGCGAGCCGCTGCCTCTAACGACAACTCCTCCGAGGCAAAGAACGTTGCCGCGGACGACGGATTTGCCGGTCAGTACAATCGATCCGCCCAGCGCGATGACGTTGTTTTCCACCAGGCCGCTGACGGTGATTTGGCCGCCGAGGATAACGATATTCTTAATTATTTGATTTTCGGCGATTGTTGCATCGCGGCCTATTCTGATAATGCTTTTTGCATCCGCTGTTGTCGCAGTCAGCAAAACGATAAAAAAAGCAACGATAATTGTTTTTGCCTTCGTCATACTGTCATTAACGTAGCACATCGGAATCATTACGGCTACAAAATTTCACTGCGGAGAGGGCCATGAAAAAAATTCGCGTGTTGCATTTCGGGGTAAATCAGATTTTGCGCGGGGAACATGATTTGTATAAACAATTACGATAGAGTTATGTTGAAAATTTTAATCAAGAAATTAAAATAATCACACCGTTTGTTCGCAGAAATTTCGCAGTGGTTTGATGCCCATTTGTATCAACGTTGCCCAGAAAATATTACCTAAGAGCAAAACAATGACAAGTCTGGCGATAAAATCAGCTGTCATATGGGCGAGATAATAGTCGGTCAGAACAAGCCATGGCAGTTGAATCAGATAGGCCAATAAAGCGGAAAGAACAATTTTGCCGGTTTTTTTATAAAACAGCGCCGCCATCGCGCCGAAAAGGGCGTTGCCCACAATCACATAGGGATTGCCCAGGAAAAGCGCGGTGTAAAGCGAGCCGGAGATTCCCGCGACGATGCCGCCCGCGGGTCCAAAAATTATCGCGGCTAAAATGACCGCCGCCGGAAAAAAATGAATCTTCCAGTTTTCGGCAAAAGTTATATTGATAACGCTCAGTAGAATCGGCAGCGCAAATAAAAGAAGAAAGGCGCTGATTGCTCTGCGGTGAGATTTTATGCTGTTATCTGCGGTAACGGGAAAACCGGTCATGTTTCACCTCGTTTTTTATTGATTATCGGAAGTAAGTATAAAAAGAACGCTAAGGCGTGTCAATGAAAAACGACGGTAATTTATCTGCTTGATTTTTATCAGGATAATATTTTTATTTAGCTTTTACATGAAGGAGCGGCAGCGCCAGATGGCGGCGACGGGTTTCTCCTTTAAACTGTATCTGCTCGCGCGCGGTGTGTGAACCACGGCGGCCCCGGCCCATTTTTTCTATCAGATGAGAAGAACCCAGATGCAGTGTGTGCTTGCCGTATCTTTGCGCCGGCTCATCGGCGGCGCTGTAGAGAGCTTTTATTTTTTGCGCCTGCACCGGGTCGTCAAAGAGAGAATACTGGATGTTCTGGTCGAAAACAAGATCGCACAGAATCACGCTGGTGGCGTTTAGCTTTTCACCGTATTGTTTTGCTTAACAATTTTTTCCATAGGTTCAAAAGTAATGCCGTGCTTCATGAATATCGGATGTTCAGGAGCCGCTCCGGAAGCAGTGCGAAACCCGAGTTTACGGAAGAAGCCGGCCGACGCCTCGCTTTCGGGCGAGAGCGGCTACCGCCAGGTGCCTTAGTTCAAGTTCGGTATCGCCTTTCCACACGGCAGCTAACCCGCCAACTACCTGCCCGTTTTCCTCGGCCATTAGTTCAAATTCTTCACCTTCCAGACGAAACGAATGCCGTACATTGCGGGGAAGCCCCAATGGCTGCCAGAGAACAGTCCAAAACAGTTCATCCAGTTTTTCCGCAGCAGCTGATTTTGTTACATCCTTTATATTTATCATGTTTTTATTTTCGCCTGACAGAAAGCCGAGCCAAAGCGTGGCGCTCGGTTCAAGTTTCGGGTGGGACAATTTGCTTCGCCTGTTTCTGTTTTCTGTATTATTAGTTCGTGCCCGATTGTTTTTTTCGCCTTATTCCCTGAACCCGCTATTTCTCCTTCAGTGAGTATTCTACCGCAGCGGCTGAATGTATTGCCGTAGTATCGAAAACAGGTATATCCAAATCCCCTTGTTTAATGAACAGGGGAATTTCCGTGCAGCCCAAAATTACACCTTGCGCGCCGTCTTTTTTCCGGAGGCGGTTAATAATCTTTAGAAATTCTTTTTTTGCTTCAGGTTTCACTCTGTTGGCGCATAATTCGTCGAAAATAATTGTGTTGATGTAGTCTCTTTCTTTTTCGTTTGGCGTGACAACATCGATACCGTATTTTTTGAGACGTTCCCGATAAAAGGGATGTTCCATCGTGTGCTTGGTTCCCAGTAGCGCTACAGTGCGCAATCCTTTTTTTTGCACGGCTTTTCCTGTGGCATCGGCGATATGAAGGACGGGCAAGCCGACTTTTTCTTCAATGAGCGGAGCAAGAGAATTTAGAGTATTTGACGCAATCACGATAAAATCCGCTCCGCCCCGTTTTAGTCTTTGCGCGGCATCAAGCATGGTTGCGGTCATCAACGTCCAGTCTCCTTTGTCGGCAAGCCGTTCCTGCTTGGAAAATTCACCAAACTCGATGGAGAACATAAGTATTTCCGCGGAATGCACGCCGCCCAGTCTGTCTCGAACCATCTCGTTCATCAGCCGGTAGTACTCTATGGACGACGCCCAGCTTACCCCGCCGATGATGCCGATTGTTTTGATTGGTCGCTCTTGCGGAATAGTTTTAACATAGCCGGGCTGTTTCCCGGCATCATTCGGTTCTCCATTCCGATGATGGGCAGCACATCCGTAACTTATTAGGATTACAAGAAGAACAATGAAAAAACGGGCATATTTAAACTTTAGATTCATATGATTACCTTCCTTTCTTGGCTTTCATCATGATATCATCAAGCCAGTCAAGAATTCGCGCATTTGATATAAGAATGGCCCCCATCTGACAGTGCTCTTCAGCCCCTTCCTCTTTTGTAAACAGCAAAAAGTCTTTCCGGGGAGACGTAATGGCGTTATAAAGCATTCGTGCTTGCCCCGGCATGTCTTTGTCCTCTTCCGAATCAACAATAAGGATAGGACACGTGATTTTTGCGGCAACATCTTTCATTGTATAAGGCCTTGTCATTTTAAGCCATGCACTTGGAGATTTGGCATGGAAGGTAAACATGCCGTTGGCCATAGCCCATCTCAATGAGGGATTTATTTTCATTTTGGCATATATGTCTTCGTCTATTTGTTCAGCACCTTTAGTGGTATCAAGGTACTTTTCTAAATCCTGCGTCAAGTGAGCAGTTATGTGGAAATCGTATACGCCGCCGTTGGCAATGCATGCCTTAATCCTCTTTTCAAACGCGACTGCTCGGGGGGCCAGATAACCGCCGAAGCTGATACCCATTAGAGCAATTCTTTTGTCATCAACCTCGTTGCGATTAATGGCGTAATCGACAACAGGCGTTATGATCGTTTCCCAGTTGGGTCGAAATGGCAGCTTTTGTATCCGTATCACTTCTCCCTGGCCCGGTCCTTCAAAGAGGAGAACATTATAGCCGCGTTTGACTGCGAAGTAAGCAGTTTCAAAATAGAGTTCCTCTTTTGTGCCGTCAAAACCTGTCTGGACAATCAGTAACGGCCTTTTTGCGCCGGAGGCGTCAACGAGGCACAGATATCCCGGCAACGTCGTTCCTTCAAAGGGGATTGAGACGGGTATGATGGGGTGATCGGCCAGCTTTGCCCCCTTCAGGAAGCTGTCGCGGCTTTTTTTCCAAACCGATACAATGCGCGGATCGTCGGGCCTGGCATGGAGGAAAAATTCGCTTGTTCGGTAATAGTTAGAGGCTTTGAAGAACTCCTGCCTCGCGCTGCTTGCTTTGCCTCGCGCGAGAAATTCATTCCCGGCCTTCTCACAATGTTCCGCAGTTTTCAACCATTCCCGATACCAGCTTTCGTCGTCTCCTTCCTTGATCAGGTAAGCCGTCTTGAGCACTTCGCCTATGTCTGCCCCTCCACTTACGGCGTAACCCAGTGTCCGGAGCGTCTGGAATGAATACTGTGTATCCTTGAAAATCAGTTCCGCCGAGAACACATTCCCGCTCCAAAGCAGGCATAAAGCGAACAGCCATGTCAGATAATTAATAACAGATGATTTTTGTTTCATAAGTAACCCCTTTTTTCAGGATGCGTATTTTAACGGCTAACGGGCTGTTCAGGGGGGCGGAGCGTTTTTTCGTTCCCTGCAGCAGCAAGGTTAGGCCGCGCTGCTCCTGACGATGTTGACCTGTCAGAACTAAATTTTCACATATCTAAAATCGCAGATATCATAGCCTTCTGCTAGTGTCTTTGTCCTTATCAACTTTAAACCCGTCATGAATTTAGCCCAGACGAAATCTCCTTTACACGCTATCGGGGCAATCTCCGGCACTCCCTGCTCTCTGAACCATTTGACCAGGCCGCATCGCGTTATATTGACAGCTATATGGGCGTCGGATTCCGGAAACTCGCTGGCCCATCCGTATTCCTCCTCGCCTTCCCACTCGAATCCCTTCAGCGTCAATTTCCTGAAAACCTCGCTTTCCGCCGCACGTGACATGACAAACTTAGTAACAGCGCGATTTTCCCAATCCTTAAGTACTTCGTACGAAGTAACCTCATTTAAAATGTCGAGGGCATTATCTTGACTAAAGGCGAATTCGCCCCGTAAGGCACGGTAAAGGGAGAGCATGAAAGGAGCACTGGCATAGAAGGTGTTTCTGTTTCTCTTCCCCTTTATTAGCGGAAGACGCGGCGCGAACTGGTCATACTCTTTTAACATTGCCTTGCAGCACCGGCCGTAATTCTCCGGGCCGAGTAATTCATCGATTTTTGGCCGAGACAGTTTTTGATAACCGATGACCCTGCCTCTGTGAATGTCTGCTTCGCTTCTTTTCTTTGCGCATCCAACAAATGCGATATTCGATGCCACAATGGTCGTTCCTAATAATACTCCTCCGGCTATCAGAAATTCTCTTCTGCCCAGGCACTCCCTTAAACATGTTGAATTTCGAGGCATAAGAGAAAATCCCCATAGCAATGTTTTGATTACTTTGGCACTTTAACGCACCGTACAGCGGCGTAACGAAAAGCTAAGCCGGAGCAGTGCCCCTGAGCGCTGTCGGCTCCACGCGCCGGTTAGGCGGAGCGGCCGAACTCGGACACTAGCCCGTCACACTTCGTTCCACTCTGGGCATTAGCAGCAGGAACAATACAAAGAATATGCCCGTGAGAAGACCTGATATCAGGATGAACACGCTAGATACCTGCCCCGTGACACCCAGGAAGACGATGACGAGCGTAGGTAATGCGTTATCGACCAGCCCGGCTTTCACAATTGCCACGTTTCGGAGGGGGTCTTTGTATGCAAACCAGTACGCAACCCCCCATGCCGTGCACGCCCCACCGAAGAGTCTCAGATAGATAGGGTCCTCCGGGATGGGTATCCCCAAAATAGCAAGAACAGACAAAGGTCCGATGAGGGCGGGCAACCCCCATATAAAAATAGTGACAATAGTCTTGACGAATAGAACGCGACGCAACTGGATGAGTCTTAGATCAGTGGTCATTGTACCTCTCCTTTCCCTCCAGTAGTACTGGTGAGTTTTAACGGAGCCGCGACTGAGCTGTCTCGTGTAACGGGATCTGTTCNNTTGAGCAAGCGACTTTCAGGCGCGGTTCCGTTAGCCCGCCAGCATATGCGGCGGGCTAACGCCGGAGGTAAGCCGGGAGCGTAGCGAATCGGCTTGAGCGACTTGGTTATGCATTTTATAAATTATGATTGAACTACTAAACATAGACTGCATGGAATACATGAAAACGCTGCCGGACAAGGCTTTTGACCTTGCGATTGTTGACCCGCCCTATGGGATAGGGATAAACGTAAGTATTGGCAGAAGAAAAGGCGATGCTAAGAGCAATTACAAGAAGTTCGCGGGAGAGGATAAAAACATACCCTCCGAAGATTATTTTTTGAGGCTTGATAGGGTAAGCAAAAACCAAATCATTTGGGGGGGGAATTACATGACTGAATTCCTGTACCCCTCACCATGCTGGATTTTGTGGGATAAAGGATTTTCGGAAGATGTTACGTTTGCTCAATACGAAATGGCGTGGTCATCATTCAAGAGCAGCGCGAAGAAGTATGATTTTAATGCCGCAGCCAACAAAGACAGGATTCACCCGACACAAAAGCCCGTAAAGCTATACGAATGGCTTTTGAGGAACTACGCCAAGCCGGGACAGCGGATTTTAGACACCCATCTGGGAAGTGGCAGCAGTGCGATAGCCGCGCACTATTTCGGATGTGATTTTGTGGGATGCGAAATTGATACAGATTACTTTAACGNNACGCGGCAAAGGAGCGATTTGACCGTGAGACGCGGCAAGTGGCTATGTTTTAGGTGCATAACGCCTCAAACATGGGCGTGCCGTAGGCACGTCCACATGCTTTGACTTGTTAGGCATTAAATTATTATTTTCTAGTGTTTCTTTCAATTTGAACTAATAAAACAATTAAAGTAAAAAATACAAAAGACATAAATGCACTTGCAGCAACACCAGCTGTGGCGATTGAAGAAGCCTTTTCCGCTTGCGCTTGAAGTTTCTCATTATCTATTCTTTGCAGCTCTTTTGCATAATCTGAAATATAGGATTTAATAAACCAAGGAAGGAAGTCATTTGCCCAGTGTATGTATTTTTCATCACCAGGTTTCATTTTTGCTATTGTATCTGCTTCATCATTTAAATCATCGACTGCATCATCTAATTCTTCAAGAAATACAAGATAATCCTCTCTCCCCATGATCTCTGTATTTTGGATTAAATAATCTTCAAACCCATTAGGGTCAACACTTCCCTGATTCGTAACTTTAGCAAAGTCATTTAATGACTTTGTTATGCTTTCCATCAAAGGGTCTAGTTTTTTAAAATATTTCTCATCCTCCTTAGACTGTTCCTTATTTTTTTGAACATCTTTTCCAGTATTTATTTGGGAGACCTCTTTTTTCTTCTCATAAAAACTATCAAAATCTATTCTCGGATGAGTTATACCTTCATCAGCAGAAGCAAAGAAATCATTTCCTGCCTTCAATCCTACTAACACTGCCACTATTAGAGCTAGACTAGCCGTAACTAAACTAAACCCGCCTACGATTTTAAAAAAACTATTTTTCATATTTCTCTCCTTTTATTTTTACCCTTTTTTTATTTTCTGCGGCACGGGTAATAGATGCCTAACGACAAAATCAGCCGGAGCGCAGCGATCGGCTGGATTGCCCTTGTTGGCATTTTATTTCTAAAAAAATACTAGCCTTATTACCAAAGCTGCTATGCCCAAAACTCCGATTATAATTCCTATGTTTCCCAACATACTGCCGACGCCATCTACTACAAGTCTGATGCGTTCTTTCGTTCTCTGGGAAGCAACAACAGGTGCGGCAGAAAATAAACTTGTTAATAATCCCGCGATGACGCCATAGAGGCCGAATAACCAGAAGCTTTTTTTGAAAACTAATCCCCAAACACCTATTGCAATTCCGTAATATGCCATTAATTGCAAAGAAACAAAAACTGCAGTCATTATAGCTTCTTTTCTATGAATTGGTGTACCCAATGCATTTATTTCTTCACCTAGCTCTTTCATTACATTTATGTCACTTGTATCTTTGCCTTGCGATTCAGCTTCGGCGATTATTTTATCAGCTGAATCGGCTCTTACTTGCAATGTCTCCAAAAAGAAAATATCTTTTTCTTTAATAAGCGTATCTACATTGCTCAGTCCAAATAGCTGGCCAGCCCTATATTTCCCATTCATGTAATTCTCCCTTGAATATAAATCCGCTAGAATGAGGTCTCTTTTGTTTAAATCTTCATTATTTTTCGTTTCCATATTTATTATTAACTCCACAATTTCAATGCCAACATTGTTTATACGGATCGGTGCTAATATTGCAAACGC
>DIEW01000076.1:0-15615 GCA_002418825.1 Syntrophaceae bacterium UBA5764
GACTACACCGACGATATCCGCATCTCCGATGAAATTCTCAAACGCCTGGTGGAAGCCTACCGTCGGATTCGCAACACCGCCAGATTCATTCTCGGGAACTTATATGATTTTAACGTCGATTCACACATGACCGATTATGACGAAATGGAAGAAATGGATAAATGGGCACTGCACCGCCTGCAGGAAATAATCAGGCGCGTTTCTGACGCGTATGAACGCTATCAGTTCCATGTAGTGTTCTACACTCTTTATAACTACTGCACGGTGGATTTAAGTGCCTTATATCTGGATATCTTAAAGGACAGGCTCTACACGACAAAAGCCGGCTCCGCGGCGCGCCGTTCCGCCCAGACAGCCATCTTTCTGATCCTCAAGGCAATGACCCGCCTTCTGGCGCCTATCCTTACCTTCACCGCGGAGGAAATTTGGAAAATGCTGCCTTCCTGGAGCAACAAGGAAACAAGCGTTCATTTGACCCGTTTCCCGGAGGTGGAGGGAAAATACTTAAATCCTGAATTAGGAGACAACTGGAAAACGATGATTGACGTTCGGGCGGAAATTGCCAAGGCGCTGGAACAGGCCAGAAAAGAAAAAATCATCGGTCATTCACTGGACGCCCGCGTCAGCATTGCCGTACCGGAAAAGATGAAAGCGTTATTTGAAAATCATCTGGAAAATCTGCGCGCTTTACTGATTATTTCGCAACTACAGCTGGTGGCGGAAAATCAAATCACCCGGCCATACGTTAGTGATGAATTCAAGGGATTAATGGTCAGCGTGGAAAAAGCATTTGGCAAAAAATGCGAGCGCTGCTGGATATACTCCGAATCCGTGGGTGAGGACAAGCAACATCCCAAAATCTGCGCACGCTGTGCGGAAAATATCTAGTCTTATCCCCAGGAGTTTTTTGTGAAAAAGAACCTGATTATTTTTATTGCCTGTGCGGCGTCTGTTATTGCGATAGACCAATTAACGAAAGCGGTTATAACCGAAAAACTTTTCATGTATGGAACGCACAAGGTTATCGACGGCTTTTTCAACCTTGTTTATGTGATGAATCCCGGCGCGGCTTTCGGCTTTCTGTCCAGAACTCCGGAACTTTTCCGCTATTCTTTCTTTATCGGGATCACCGTCTTGGCCATGCTGCTGATTATTTATTACCTTGTAAAAAGCGAAAACGAAAAGGCAATTATAACCCTTTCGCTCGCCCTGATTTTCGGCGGGGCGGTGGGAAACCTAATCGACCGCATCAGGTTTGGCGCGGTAGTGGATTTTCTAGATTTCTATATCGGCAACTGGCACTGGCCGGCGTTTAACGCGGCGGATTCAGCTATCACTGTAGGCGCAGCGTTGATGCTCTGGGAAATGATAATAGCTCGGCACAAAAAACCAAAAACTTCCTAGCCTGTTTTTGCCTGCGCGGGCGGGAAAATATCATTACGCTTATTTCTTTTGCGCAATTTGTTTTGAGCCGCGCTGTAAATATTTAGGCTCGCTCCCAGGCGGGATTACTTCGCACGGCAATATTCATCGCTCACGTTTCTTAAAAATTTATTTATATCCCATCTTGCGCAATTAAAGTAGTTGTAATAAAAGACCGCAAGCAGGTGTTTGTTTCTAATTCTGCCTTGAAAAGATTGAAAAATTAAAGCTTTCATCTGCTTTTTTCTGCACTAAGGCATCGAGGAGGAGAGAAAATGAAACACTGGATGGTTTTTTTATTTGTTTTTGCTTTTCTTGTTGCCACCGTCACTGAGACGACGGCAGCGGATGTGAAATTCAGCGGCGAATTTTACGTTGGTGGAATGTATCTGGATAAAACATCCCTCAAAAAAAACACGATAACGGATGGCCCGAGCACCGCGTTTTATTTTCAGAGACTGCGCGCCAAGGCGGATATAATCATTGCTCCGGGGCTGTTTTTAACAACACGCTTTGACGTTCTGGAAAGAATCTGGGGCGCGGCAAGATCGGCACCCGGCACGGCGCTCGACATAATGTCCGCCGGAACGCGCGCGGAAAATGAAAATATCGCTTTCGATTGGGTATACCTGAATTATGCCTCAAAAATTGGCTTTTGGCGCGTTGGTTATATGAATGACGGAGCATGGGGAACCGTGTTCATGGACACATCAGTACCCCGCGGCAAAATAGCCTGGACCTATAATCTGCCCAACTGGATGTTTACGCTTCAGATAGCCAAGATGGCCGAAAATAATTATTCCGCGGTAAATCCAACGGTAACGGCGGCTGATTTGGATGGAGATAAATACTGCGGCGCCTTTCGTTACAGCTGGAAAGGCGGAGAAGCGGGCATTCTTATTGGTCTGGGAAGAGATGCGTCAAAAAGACCGGCTCCGAACAATTATGAATCTCTATATAATAATTTCATGCCTTACACTAAAATCCAGTATGGCCCGCTCAAAGCCCAGGCGGAACTAATCTATTTTGTGGGCAAACTTAAAAAGTACGAAGCCGGAACTTTACTACCGGATGAAAGATTGTCCACTCTTTCTGCATGGGTGGATGCCACTGTGGATTTCGGAATGGCTTATGTCGGCGGAACATTTGCCTACGTTTCCGGTGACGATCCATCCACGACAAAAAAAGAGGGGGACGCCATGCGCAACAACGGCGGACGCGACTGGAATCCCTGTCTGATTCTCTGGAATAACGATTTGACATATTGGGTAGGTTCCCTCGCCGGACACGGTACGGCGGCCAATGCCGGTCCCATGTATAATGCTTTCCTGTATCAACTCAAAGGTGGGTGGAGACCAACCAATAACCTCGATATTATGGCTTCCGTATCTTACGCCACTGCCGATGAAAAACCCTGGGCCACGGCCGGCAATCCAGCCACTGTTTATCTGGATAAAGATTACGGCGTCGAAGTGGACGTTACCGCCACTTACCAAATCACCAATAACCTTTCTTACATGATTGGGGTGGGATATTTATTCACGGGAGATTACTTTAAGGAAACAAACAGTACGGCCAGTGTCACTGATAATTATTTGCTCTTGAACAAACTGACGCTTAATTTCTAAAAATCTTTCGGAAAACAAAATTTTGTACGGGCAAATTCACAGTTAAGGAGGCAACAATGAAAACAAAAAGTGTTTTTTCAATTTTTCTTTTATCGGCGGTGTTGCTTGCTTTCAGCGTGCAGACAGCGGGGGCACAATACCCGGAAAGGCCGATTAATCTGCTGGTAGGATTTGCCGCCGGCGGCAGCATGGATTTAAGCGCGAGGGCTTTGGCCGCCTCCGCCGAAAAGGTTTTGGGTCAACCAATAATCATTGAAAACAAACCGGGAGGCACGGGAATGGTCGCGCTTGCAGCCATGCTGGCGCAAAAACCGGACGGTTATACTCTCTGCGCCACACCCAGCTCCGTTATCATCCGCGTGAGCCAGATACAGAAGGCGCCTTTTAAGCCTTTCACCAGTTTCAGGCCTATCATCGGTTTTACCGAACCGCAGTTAGGCATCGTAGTTAAAAGCGATGCGCCATGGAAAACGCTGAAAGATTTGGTGTCTTATGCCCAAAAAAATCCGAATAAGTTGAAATACGGCACAACAGGAATAGGCAGCACCACACACGCCGCGGTCGATGAGATTGCCGCAAAACATAAATTGCGGATGATTCACATTCCGTACAAAGGAAGCATGGAAGCTCTGACCGCTCTTTTGGGAGGGCACATCGATTTTGCTTCTCTCACCTCGGAATTAATTCCCCCGGTGAAATCGGGACAATCGAGGCTGCTGGCCGTAATCAGCGAAAACAGATCGCCGCTTTTTTCGGATATTCCCACACTCAAAGAATTAGGATATGATTTCGCCAATGATGCGGTCTTCGCCGTCGTGGCTCCGGCCAATATCCCCGCGGACGTGGCAAAAAAACTGGAAGATGCTTTTGCCGTAGCCACAAAAAGCAAAGAGTATCTGGATTCTCTGGATAAGATAGGCATGATTCCCGTCTATTATGACGGCAACAAATTTAGCGAATTTTTAAGAACATACTGGGGGAAAATAAATAAGCACCTGACAGCAACAGGAATCATTAAAGAAGCGGCCACGGCGCCGGAATAATTTTCCCGGAGCAATTATCGGTGAAGGAGACCAATGGACAAGCGAAACATTACCAGCAGTATTTTTTTTATTTTGCTTGCGGCCTTTGTTCTCCTGAACTCGCTGAGCATGGGAATCGGCAGCTTCAGCAACCCCCAGCCCGGTTTTCTTCTTTTCACGACCAGTCTCCTCCTCATGGCTACTTGCGTAATGTTATTTGCCGCGAATTTTTATCACAGAAACACGGAAATTAATCTTGCCGGATTATGGACAAATCTCAACTGGCATAAGAATATCATTGTTCTTTTTTCCCTCATTGTTTACACCACTGCCGTCCCGATAATCGGGTATATTTCCGCGACTTTCGCCCTGATGGCTGTTCTGTTCGGCCTAGGCGGAATGAAAACTTGGACGATCATTGTAAGCTCTCTGCTGGCTGTTTTTCTGAGCTATGGTTTGTTTCAATATCTCTTAAAAATACCTCTGCCCCGGTCAGTTTGGGCGTTTTAACCGGAGTGCGCTTTGGAAACATTGAACAGCTTATTTTACGGCTTATCCGTCGCCTTGGAACTTCCGAACCTCGCGCTGATTTTCGGGGGCTGCTTAATGGGGACATTAATCGGCGTTTTACCCGGTATAGGCCCGGTGGGCGCTATTTCCATTTTATTGCCGCTGACTTTCCAGCTCCCTCCAACCGGGGCAATCATCATGCTGGCCGGCATTTATACCGGCGCGATGTACGGCGGTTCGACAACTTCTATCCTGATTAATGTGCCCGGCGAAGCAGCCTCGGTCGTAACATGCCTTGACGGTTACCAGATGGCGCGCCAGGGACAGGCCGGTGCCGCTCTGGGCATAGCAGTCTTCGGCTCTTTTCTCGCCGGCACAATTGGCCTGATCGGCCTGCAAATGATAGCCGAACCTCTTTCCTTTCTGGCGCTGAAATTCGGGCCTCCAGAATACTTTGCTATAATCTTGCTTGGTTTTACTTTTATTATTTATCTGGCGCAGCAATCCGTCATCAAGGCCGCGATTATGGCGCTGACCGGATTACTGCTGAGCATGATAGGCCTTGATCCGATAACATCCCAGCCAAGAATGACCTTCGGCGTAATTAATTTATTTGAGGGTTTACATGTGGCGCCTCTGGCCATAGGTTTATTCGGCCTGGCGGAAGTCTTGGACAACCTGGAAAAAGCGGCCCCCAAAAAGATATTAAAAGTAAAAATAAAGAGCTTATTTCCGCGTAAAACGCATTGGCTGCAGGCAAAGTGGGCAATACTCAGAGGAACGGCGATTGGTTTTTTCATGGGAACTTTGCCGGGAGGCGGTCCGGTTCTTTCATCTTTCATCTCTTACGGCGTGGAAAAAAGAGTATCCAAAAATCCGGAAAAATTTGGTCACGGAGCCGTCGAAGGAGTGGCCGCGCCCGAATCGGCCAACAATGCCGCCGCTTCCACTTCTTTTATCCCCTTGCTGACACTGGGAATACCGCCTAATGTTGTGCTGGCTGTTTTATTCGGTGCTTTTCTGATTCACGGCATTACCCCCGGGCCGCTGCTGATCAAAGAACATCCCGAGGTATTCTGGGGAATAATCGGTAGTATGTATGTCGGAAACGTCATACTTTTAATTTTAAATTTGCCTTTAATTCCCCTGTGGGTTCAAGTGCTAAAAATTCCCGACAAGATTCTTTACCCTTTAATCATTCTTCTTTGCGTCATTGGAGCATACTCCATAAATAACAATGTGTTCGATATTCTCATCATGATTATCTTTGGCCTCTCAGGATATCTTCTGAAAAAATTTGCCTATGAACCGGCGCCGTTGATTCTGGCCTTTGTTCTGGGGCCTATGTTTGAAGTAAATCTGAGGCGCTCTCTTTTGATGTCGCAGGGAAGTTTTTCTATCTTCCTGGAACGGCCGGTGGCGTTAGCCGCGCTTGTTTTCTTTTTTATTATGGTTGGCTTGCCGATTTACCGCTTTATAAGAAAAAAATAGGCTGGTTTCCCCAGCGTCAGTAATCCAAACAAAAAAATCCCCGGAAGATGACCGTTCTTCCGGGGATTTTTTCTTTTTGAACCGAAAGCTTTCGGTTTTCGGTCTTCATCCAAATTAAAAAGTCAAGGTCAGTTTGTTAAGGACGATAAAATTGTCTTCAACATCAGCGGTCGCGGGTGTCGTCGTCACACCCTTGCCGGCAACGAAGTAATCGCCGGTAAACAGATAACCAGCGCCTACCATGTACGAAAGGTTACTGGTAATCTTATAAGTCGCGACAACATCCACTTCCCAACCATAATCTCTCTTGACAAAACCCGTCGGAAGCTTATCGGCTTCGGCATAGGAAACAGACGCCATAATGTCTAAGTCGGCAATGGGACGTACCCCGCCACGAATCTGGCCGAACCAGGCATTGTTCATTATTCCCACATCAGAGGTAGCAGTGGTAACGGTTCCAAAGGTGCTTGTCCACCCGTTCAGCGCGCCCTGCCAGTAAAAACGATCCCAGTTGAACATAATCAGACAGGGGTTCCAGTCACGGCCGCCGTTGAGCACGTTTTTAACCTTATTGTCGCTCGAGTCAACGTCGCCGGACACATACGCAACGCTGCCGCCCGCATAAAACATTCCGAAATCGACCGTCGCATCCACCCAACCTGAAATACTTTCAATATCGGCATCCTGTCTGGTGGCCGGCGGTTCATAGCTGTCTTTACCGGTCGCGTAATTGAATTCCGCCTGCAGAGCTACCGGGCCAACTTGGGCAATGACATAAGGCGTAAAAAGGTAATATTTTCTTGTATAGGGAGTAACCGCCGTACGATTGTCAGCGTACCTGTAATAATTAACATTAAAACCTGCCAAGCCGCCTTTCCACTTGTAAACGCCCAGGAGATGGTAAACATCCCTGTCCCGATCAGTAGTAAGAACGCCGGGGGCTAAAGCTGTGCGATTATTTTCTGCTACTTTGGAAATTGCGGGATTAATTGTAAACGGACCGATAATATAAGTATATTTAATCCGTGCCTGAGGCATGCTGTTATTACCGAAAATCGTGCCCGTACTGCCGTAATTCATATAACCTACATCAAAAACACCGATGGGCAATTTATAATTAACATAGGCCCAGTCCCAAGCAATATTTTCGTTTTCCGCGCGTGTTCCGGCCGAATCAGCATCATTGGCCGTAACCAACGGAACGGTGCTCCGTACATGACCCCACATCCTCTCCATCGCATCAAAGCGGGTAATAAGTTTCAAAGCGGGCGTGGCAATGAATTCCGCCTGAATACGCATTCTCTGATAATAGAAAGCCGTGCTGGGCTTTTCCCCATCTGTCATGAACGATGTGTTATCCAGATACATACCGGCCGCATAGAAAGAACCGGTAAATTTTACGTCAGCCGCAAAAATCGTTGTGCTGGAAACTATGACAAATCCCAGCGTAAGCATCGTCAACCAAAATCTCTTCATTATTTTCCTCCTAAATTTTAATCCCTTTTTTTGTTTTGCCTCGCTTGTCACACGCGTTTCGTACAAAACGCAAATTACAAATCGATGACAGGAAAATTAAAACTTCAAAAAATCACCGTTTTGAAATTTAATTTTAAAACAAGGGATTCTTGAATAGCTTTTTATTCGCTGCACAAATTATCATATGATAATTAATTTGTAAAGGATATTTTGGATATATAAGTAGCCTTTTGTAGTATTTACTGCTTATTTGTTTTCGGCAAAAGACCGCTTATTCTCTCTAAAAAAGCACGTAAAAGCTGAACGGATAAGAAAATTTAAGAAAAAAAATAAAAATGTTACTCCCTTTGGGCATAAAAGGTTGTTTTGAATTGTTATCTATTTGGATTATTTAAATAGCCGAACAAATTTTATGATTTCTGTTCTTTTAACCTGTTTAGTTCTTCTTTGTATCTTTCGGCTTCCGCCTTGGCTTTTTCCGCTTCTTCTCTCGCTTTTTCCAGCTTTTCCTCTTGCGTCATCTTGTCTTCATTAATCTTTTCTCGGATTTCATCAATTCCCACGTAAACAGCCAATGCCCCGCCCAAAAGAAGGCAAATGGGAAAAGCGCCTCTCACGATGGTCATGAAATCACCCCACCAAAAAATAAGGCTGATCAGACCAATCATGGCGCAAACGATACCTCCGATTAGCAAAGACATAAGCAAACCTCCAGTGTGCTGATTAATTATAAATACCGTTTTCTTTCTTTTTTAGTATCATGAAAAGAAAGACGAGGCAAGATAGAAATAGGCGATAATTAAAGTGTAAAAATATTTCTTGATTTAAAGCCATTCATCAATTAAGTATAAATATTTAATGAAGACATATGGATAAAATAATTGAACCAAATTTTTCCAAAGGGGATGGCTTAATCCCCGCAATTGTTCAAGACCTTGAATCCCGGGACATTCTTATGCTGGCTTACATGAATCGACAGGCATGGGAGGCCACTTTACAGACCGGTAGGGCAACTTACTGGAGTCGTTCACGTCAAGCCCTCTGGGTAAAAGGTGAAACGTCGGGCAATTTTCAAATGGTAAAAAATGTTTTCATTGATTGCGACAGCGATACCCTTCTTCTCCAGGTAGAGCAAATCGGCAAAGCTGCCTGCCATACGGGATATAAATCCTGTTTTTATCGTAAATTAGAGGGAAAAAATTTCGTTGTCGTGGGAGAAAAAATATTCGATCCTGAGGAAGTATATAAATGAAAGTTTTGAAACTGGGGATTCCCAAAGGTTCTCTGGAAGAAAACACAGTGGATATCTTCAAAAAAGCAGGTTGGCGCATTACTTACGACAGCCGTAGCTACTTTCCCGATATAGACGACCCGGAAATGACTTGTTCACTGGTGCGCGCGCAGGAAATTTCCCGCTATATCGAAGACGGCACACTGGATCTCGGCCTTACCGGTATCGACTGGATAATGGAAAATGAATCCGACATCGTGGTCGTGCAGGACCTGATTTACTCCAAGGTTTCTTTACGGCAGGCGCGTTGGGTTCTTGTCGTCCGCGATGATTCTCCCTACCAGAAGATAGAAGACATGGAAGGAAAAAAAATATCCACGGAACTTGTTAATTTCACGAAAAAATATTTTGCGGATAAAAAAATCAACGTTCAGGTGGAATTTTCTTGGGGAGCCACAGAAGCCAAAGTGGTTGAAGGGCTGGTGGACGCGGTGGTGGAAGTGACGGAAACAGGCTCCACGATTAAAGCAAACAAGCTGCGTATCATTCACGAATTGATGAAAACAAACACTCAGCTCATCGCCAATCGCGCCGCGTGGAACGACCCGTGGAAACGCAAAAAGATTGAACAAATCAAGACAATGCTCGTGGGTTCACTTCAGGCCATGGGAAAAGTCGGGCTGAAGATGAATGTTTCAAAGAAAAATTTAGAAAAAGTGATGTCGCTGATTCCTTCTTTGAAAGCACCCACGGTATCCACCTTATCTTCTACTGATTGGTTTGCCATAGAATCCATCGTCGACGCAAAGGGAACGAGGGAACTGATTCCCCGGCTTTTGGAGGAGGGCGCGCAAGGCATCATCGAATATCCCTTAAACAAAGTCGTTTAGGTCAGGGAGCAGACATGGCCAGAAAAATAAAAATTATACGTAAAACGAAAGAAACAGACATCCATCTGGAAATCGATTTGGACAAAACTACCGGCAGTAGAATTGCGACAACAATACCCTTTTTGGACCACATGTTCGAGCTTTTTGCCAAGCACGGCTTTCTTAAACTTGTTGTCAAGAGCAAGGGCGACACTCAAATCGACGACCATCACTTAGTCGAAGATTTAGGTATTTGTTTGGGGCAGGCAATAGCAAAAGCGCTGGGGGAAAAAATCGGCATCAACCGTTACGGTTCGGCATGCGTTCCGATGGACGAATGCTTATGCCGCGTGGATCTGGATATTTCCGGACGTCCCTATCTGATTTACAATGTAAAATACGTGCGCAGAAAAATAGGCGGATTCGATCCCGCGTTGGTTAAAGAATTCTTTAAAGCCTTCACGGATCATAGCGGCATAACACTCCACATTAATCTGCTTTACGGAAGCAACAGCCATCACATCATCGAAGCGGTATTTAAAGCTTTCGCGCGCGCGCTGAGAAAGGCCATAAATCTTAACAAGAAAATTGACGGCGTCCTTTCTACAAAAGGAAGCCTTTGAAAAATGAGGTTAAAATTGCAAAATTTTCACTGGAGAAAAAGTCACGTAATCCTCGGATTTCTTTTAGCTGTTGTTTTTACTTTATCCTTTAGTGCGCAGGCCGCGGATGAGACACAGAGCACGGCACCCCCGGTCGTCGTGGGCGTGATATCTTTTCAAGCAATGATACCGAATGAAGGACCGGGCAGTACTGTCATTTGCCCGCTTTGCACTACCGCTTATTCCACGGGTAAAATTTTGAAAGGCGCGGAGAAAACAGTTGAAAATATTTTTACTGACAAGCTGCGTGAATTTAAAGAAGTGCAGATAATACCGCAGGAAAGGGTGCAAAGCGTTTACAAAAGGACCGTCTCGGAATCGCTCAAGAAGCCTCTGCTAGAAGTGCTCAAAAATGTAGGTCACGAGCTGAAAGCGGACGTTTTAGCCGTAGGCTATATTTACCGTTATGAAGAAAGAGTCGGATACGATTATTCGACAGAACGCCCTGCTTCTGTTGCTTTCGAAATATACATGATAAATCCGGCCGAGGGAGACATTATCTGGAGAGGGGTTTTTGATAAAACGCAAAAATCATTAATGGAAGATTTATTCCAGATATCTTCCTTCTTTAAAGGCCGCGGTCGATGGCTTACCGCGCAACAGCTTTCAAAACAAGGCATGGATGAAATCTTTAAAAAATTTCCCGGTTTTACCCGTTAGAAGATTATCTTTCAGGCGATAATGAATTATCACCTTTTGCAAAACAGCTTCAGTATCTTTTTACACACTGCCGTATAAGCGAGGTTTTATTTGATTATTATTCCGGCAATAGACATCAAAGATGGAAAATGCGTAAGACTGTCACAGGGCGATTTTGACAGGGTCACGGTTTATGCCGATAATCCTGTCGAGACGGCGCAGAAATGGGAACAAAAAGGAGCGCAATTAATTCATGTCGTCGATCTCGACGGCTCGGTGGCGGGTACGCCCAAAAATGCACAAACAATCCTTCGCCTAGCCAGAGCAATTAATGTCCCCATTCAAGTTGGCGGCGGTATACGGGATATGGAAACAATCTCCTTCTACCTGCAAAACAGCGTGAGCGCGGTGATTCTGGGTACGGCAGCGCTGCAAAATAAAGAAATAATCCACAAAGCCGTGGCCAGCTATCCAGCTAAAATTATTCTGGGAATAGACGCCTTGGACGGTAAGGTATCTATCCAGGGATGGACGCAAAAAACGAAAGAAAATGCTGTTGATCTCGCCCGGCGTTTTGAAAACAGCGCTTTAAAAGCCATTGTTTATACGGATATCAAACGCGACGGTATGGGAACAGGCGTAAATACTGATGCCACCAGAGTATTAGCAGAGGCCACAGATATACCGGTAATCGCCTCCGGCGGCGTCGCCTCCATCAAAGACATTCAAAAATTACGAGAGATTGAAAGTTGCGGCATTCATGGAGTAATAATAGGACGCGCTCTCTACACAGGCGCCATCTGCCTGGAAGAGGCGATATCCGAAGCCGCAAAACCTCTTAAATGAAAAAAGCGGAGGAAACATATATGTCAGATTGTGTATTTTGCAAAATTGTCAAAGGAGAAATTCCCTGTACTAAAGTTTACGAAAACGAGCAGGTGCTCGCCTTTGATGACATTCAGCCCATGGCGCCGGTGCATGTGATCCTTATCCCTAAAGAACATATTTCCACACTGCTTGATGTTGACGTTCAACAAAAAAACACCGTCAACAATTTAACTGCCGCCGCGCAAAAAGTAGCAAAAATAAAAAAAATAGCCGACCGCGGTTTTCGCACCGTAATCAACTGTAACGCCGAAGGAGGACAGGTGGTATTTCACCTGCACATGCATCTCCTCGGCGGCAGAAAACTGCAAGACCAGCTCGGTTAACCAAGGAGAACAGACATGGATATTAACAAAAAGTTAAACGAAGAAATGGTGACGGCGGCAAAAGCAAAAGATAAAATCCGGCTTTCAGCCATCCGTCTGTTGAAAACAGCCGTGCATAATAAAGAGATTGAATTAATGCGGCCGCTTCAAGAAGCTGAAATCATGCAGCTTCTTTCCGCGATGGTAAAGCAGAGGAAGGATTCCATCGAGCAATTCGCCAAAGGCGGCCGCATGGATCTGGTGGAAAAGGAAGAAGCGGAACTAAAAGTCGTGCAGGAATTTCTGCCGGCGCAAATGTCCGATGAAGAGGTAGAGGCTTTAATTAAAAAGGCGATTGCGGAAGCCGGGGCGGTTTCCGCCAAAGACATGGGGAAAGTAATGAAAATTCTGATGCCGCAGATAACCGGCAGAGCCGACGGTAAAGCCGCAGGGGAAAAGGTTAAAGCGCTTTTGTCCTCTTAGTAGGGAATTATGTTATTTTATAAAATTAAGCCATGGAAGAAATTCAGTGCGCTTTGATGACAATAAAATCGAAGAAATCAAAAACCGGGTGGATATTGTCGAACTGGCTTCAGAATATCTGACCCTTAAAAAAGCGGGCCGGAATTTTGTTGGTTTGTGCCCCTTTCACCAGGAAAAAACGCCTTCGTTCACCGTCAACAGGGAAAAACAAATATTTTACTGCTTCGGCTGCGGCCAAGGAGGCAATGCCATTACCTTCCTGATGAAAATCTCAGGCAAATCTTTTCCTGAAGCAATTAAAGATTTGGCACAAAAAACGGGTGTTGTTCTGCCGCCGCCGCGCTTGACCAGCAAAGAAAGTCGGGAAAATGAATCGCTGAGAGAAAAAATTACTGCCCTTAATTTAAGGGCAGCGCAGCATTTTGCGCGTAATTTATATTCGCCCGCGGGCAAAGAAGCCCGCCTGTACCTGCAAAACAGGGAACTGACTGAAGACACAATAAAGCAGTTTCGCCTGGGCTACGCACCGGATAGCTGGAGTTCTTTGGCAGATTATATCGAGAGAAGCGGCGTGCCGCTTAAACTGGCCGAACAGGCGGGTTTGCTCATCCCCGGAAAGGAAGGGAAGTTCTATGACCGGTTTCGCGGGAGGCTAATTTTTCCCATAGAAAATATTTTCGGCGAAGTTGTTGCCTTCGGCGGCAGAATCCTGGACAAAGGGGAACCGAAGTACCTGAATTCCCCGGAATCACCCGTCTACATTAAAGGAAAGAATTTATACGGTCTGAATAAAACAAAAGATGAAATACGCAGGAATGGTTTTGCGCTCATTGTAGAAGGTTACTTTGACCTGATTTCGCTGGTCAATGCCGGCGTGGGAAATGTTGTGGCCACCTTGGGCACGGCGCTCACCAGAGAGCATCTGGAATTGTTACGCCGCTATACAGTTGATATTGTTGCCCTTTTTGATCCAGATACGGCGGGGAGAAAAGCCCTTGACCGCAGTCTGGAGCTTTTTCTGGAAATGCGCATGAAAGCGCGGGTTTTGATTTTACCGGGCAACTGTGATCCCGACGACTACATAAAAAAATTCGGCAAGGATAATCTGGAAAGTTTGATTTCCCGCGCTCAGCCACTTAGCGATTATTACATAGAAAATGTCATTGGCGGCGGCAAAACATTTGAAGATAAAAGAGAAATGATAAAAACCGCCATGGAATTCATCAATAAAATAAGTGATCAAAAAGAAAAGGCTCTTTTCATAAAGCGCATAGCAGAAAAAACTGGCATAAATGAGGAATTGCTTATAAGAGAGCTACCACGAACCGAGATAAAGTACATCAGGACAAAGCCTCGGCACGATATTAACGCTGATACAGTGGAGTTGCATTTGATTCAGCTTATGCTTGAGTATCCTCAAAAAATCATCCAGGCGGAAAAAGAAAATATATTGAGTTATTTTTTGCAGCCCAAAGTTAAGTCCCTGGGTGAAAAAATTATTGACACCTATAAATTGCTGGGTTTTGTTGATATCGGAATGATTTTACCGGCGGATGAAGATGCGCCCCTGAGGGAAAGAATATTCCAATTGATGATTAAGGCTCTTCCTACCGGCAGTGAAATGCTGGAAAAAATATTTGCCGATAACGTGCGGCAGATAAAAAAGAAATGGTTCAAAGATCAGCACCGCCAAATCAAAATAAAGCTGACTAAAGCCCAGGAAAGCGGCAATGATTTTCTGATAGAGGAGCTGCTTCGCGAGAAAGAAAACTTGCTAATGGAAGAAAAAGAATTAAATTAAATAAATTAAGTAAATCAAAAAACATTTTGGGGAGACGCCAGATGGCCAAAGAACTACAGTCAGACGAATTCAAAAAATTACTTTCACTGGGAGAGGAAAAGGGATTTTTAACGTATGACGATGTCAACGATATGCTGCCTCCGGATGTAACTTCTTCCGACCAGATAGATGATATTATCATGCTTTTCGGAGAAAAAAATATCGATATTATCGACACCGAGCAGGGCGAAAAGCTGATGGTGAAAAAAACCACAGAGGATACCGTCCCCGTCAAAATGACCGAAGGCCTGACTTTGATGCCTATCGCGGGCAAAACCGGCGATCCGGTAAAAATGTATTTACGTGAAATGGGTCTGGTGTCCCTTCTTAGCCGCGAAGGTGAAGTGGAAATAGCCAAAAAAATTGAAGAAGGCGCCAGGGAGACCATGACGGCAATATTCCGTCTGCCCGTTTCCATAAATGAAGTTTTAAGCATTGGCGAAAAATTACAGAGCGGTGAAGTCAAAATTAAAAACGTTGTGGATAATATCGAGGACGAAGAAGGATTTATGGAAGAAGACGAGCACCGCGACAGGGTTTTAAAGCTAATTTCCAGAATCAAACTTTTTAATGACAGGAATAATGTTTTACGCGCCAAGCTTAAGTCTAAAACCATGCGCGCCAAACGCCGCGAAGCATTGAACAGCGAACTGGAAAAAAACACCAGATACATTATTACTTTGTGCCGGAAAATTCGTTTCAGCAAAAAGCAAATTAACCGTTTCGTCGCTCGCCTGCGTTACTACAACGATGAAATTGAAAAGGCTGAAAAAGTCATCGTCCAATATAAAAAAGATACTAGATTAACTCTTGCCCAGTTGGAAAAAGTTTGGGCACAAATGAAAAAACCCAAAGCGAACGAAAAAAAAATAGCGAAGGAAAACCGCGTTTCCATTGATTTGCTCAAAAAAAGTAAAATAGCTATCGGTGAAGCCCACAAAAAGATAAAGCATATCGTGCAGGAAGCAGGAATACCCGCGGCAACATTAAAAACCGTAGTAAAATCAATTGAAGAGGGTGAGCGTAAAGCGGAGATAGCGCAGAGGAAACTGGTGGAAGCAAATTTAAGGCTGGTGGTAAGTATTGCCAAAAAATATACAAACCGCGGCCTGCAATTTTTGGATTTAATTCAGGAAGGCAATATCGGTTTGA
>DIEW01000076.1:15648-15835 GCA_002418825.1 Syntrophaceae bacterium UBA5764
ACCTGGTGGATCAGGCAGGCAATCACCCGTGCTATTGCTGACCAGGCGCGCACAATCAGAATTCCGGTGCACATGATCGAAACAATAAATAAGCTGATTCGCACTTCCCGCTACCTTGTTCAGGAACTCGGACGAGAACCAACCCCGGAGGAAATCGCGAACAAAATGGAATATCCTCTGGAAAAAG
>DIEW01000081.1 GCA_002418825.1 Syntrophaceae bacterium UBA5764
TACAAAGACGAAAACTCGAAAAAAGCTTAAGGGCAAAAAAACTGAATTTTAAATTATATGCTTAACAATTGGCGCACATCGATTGGGGTGTGCGCCGTTTTTTGCTAAGCGGAAAGGTTTTACATAATAATGTTCAACAAGACACTGGCGTCTATAATGGACCAAATTATCGCCCGCGCGGTGGAGCAAAATCCACACGCAAGTGAACTTCTGAAAGCATTTGGCCCCATTATAATCAGACAAAGACATTTATCTTCTTCCGTTAATTTAACCAAGTTGGATTATTCATCTATTGATAAAGATAAGCTAAAAAATGGCGTGCCAGTCAGCCATCAATTTAACCTGTTTTCACCGGAAGATTCGTTAAAAGAAATTACTCTGTCTATAGCTGAAGCAGTCAAAGAAGGCTTCTCGAAGCTCACAGAAGATATTGATCGAATATTAGGATTCATTAAAGAAGACAAAATCCAGCCGATAACCTTTTTTACGGCAGCCGCAGTAAAAGAAAATAAAGGAACAGGCGAATGGTCAGAAAGACTAAAAATATCTCCTTCTAATACCTCTTTCTTAATGAATCTGGTCAGCCGCGTCATTTTAGAAAGGCGGGCAAAAGATATAACGGCAAAACTGGGTGAATTTGACTGGGAAAAAGGCTATTGCCCAATCTGTGGCTCTTTTCCTTCAATAGCTCTTATTGAAGAAGAAGGGGGCAAAAGATTTTTGCACTGTAGTTCGTGCGGTCATGACTGGTACTTCACCCGTGTGGTTTGTCCTTACTGTGAAAATGAAGCAGCAAGCGGTATGGATTATTTTTATATCGAAAATAAAACGCAGGAATCTGCTTTTGTCTGCGATAAATGCAAAAAGTATTTAATAACGATTTATCGCGCGGGAAAGCTTTTCGCGCGCGACATGGATGTCTCCTCTATAAGCTTAATACACTTGGATATGCTCATGCAGGATAAAGGATATACTCCAATGACTTCCTGTTCATGGAATAATTTTAGTTAATCGCGGCATTTCGATTTTCCGCCGGGTATTATTTATATTGACATCTAAAACGTAGTTTTGTATGTGTACAAGTATATATGTCAGTATTGACATATCCCTGCTTTCCCAAATAGAATTCAGGAAACAAAAACATGAATGACAAATTTTATTTGAACGGCAAAGAAACACCTTTCCTGCCAGGACAGATGATTTTGGATGCTGCCCGCAACGGCGGTGTGGAAATACCAACTCTCTGCTATTTGAAAGGCTCATCTCCAACAGGGGCCTGCCGAATCTGTTGTGTGGAAGTTAAAGGAGCGCGGACATTAATGGCCNNCCTGCTCGACGCCGGTGACACCCGGAATGGAAGTATTTACGGACACCGAGTTGGTACACCGTGCAAGAAAAATGAATATAGAGTTTTTGTTGGCGAGCGGCAAACATAACTGCTTGACGTGCGAATCTAATGGCAATTGCCGACTGCAGGATCTCGCCTATTTTTATAAAATCACCGAACTGCAATTCCCGGAAAAAGATGAGAAAGATATCTATCCCATCGAAGATCAAAACCCTTTTATTATCCGAGATTTTAGCCGCTGTATTCTCTGCGGACGATGCGTCCAGGCCTGTAACGAAGTTGTTGTTAACCGGGCAATTTCTTATGGCTATCGCGGCGCAAAAAGTAAAATCGTAACCGGTGGCGATAAAGCATATAATGACAACGACAGCGAATGTGTTTTCTGCGGTCAGTGCGTGGAGGTCTGCCCCGTTGGCGCTTTAACCGAAAAAAAAGCCAAAGGCTTAGGCCGCCCCTGGGAAACACAAAAAATACGAACAACTTGTCCCTACTGCGGCGTGGGCTGCCAGCAGTGGTTGCATATCAAGGAAGGAAAAATCGTCAAGGTAACGGCCGTGGAAGACGCCCAGCCGAATCAGGGAAGACTTTGCGTGAAAGGCCGCTTTGCTTATGATTTTATTTATTCCGAAGATCGACTTAAAACGCCGCTGATTCGGCAGAAAGACGGTAAGTTCCGTGAAGCGCCTTGGGATGAGACGCTTGATTTGATCGTTTCAAAATTCAAGGAAATCATTAAAAAAGACGGACCGGACGCCATAGCCGGCGTAAGCTGCGCCCGCAGCATTAATGAAGATTCCTATCAAATGCAAAAACTCTTCCGCGCGGTGATTGGTACTAACAATATAGATCATTGCGCGCGTACCTGACACGCTCCAACCGTCGCGGGTCTCGCGACTTCATTTGGTTCGGGCGCAATGACGAATTCTTTTGCCGACTTCAAGAAAGCAAAAATGATTTTAATGGTGGGCACAAATATGAGCGAGGCTCATCCGGTCGCCTCGACATTTGTTAAAGATGCCATGCTGGGAGGCGCACAACTTATTGTTGTTGATCCACGTCGGACAGACATGGTTGATTTCGCGCAGCTTCATGTGCAAATCAAAGTAGGCTCGGATGTCGCTTTCATCAACGGCCTGATGAATGTGCTCATTAATGAAAACCTATATGACAAAAAATATGTGGACTCTTGCACGGTCGGTTTTGAAGACCTGAAAAAGAAGGTGATGGAATATCCTCCTGAACGCGCCGCAGAAATCAGTGGTGTCACCGCTGATATGATTAGAGATGTTGCGCGCCGCTTGGCTTCTGTTAAACCAGCGATGCTCATGTACACCCTGGGCANNTCAAAACCCTCGCTGATTTTACCCCCGAAAAGGCGGCTGAAATCTGCGGCGTGGACGCCGAAGACATCAAAAAGGCGGCCCGCCTGTATGCTCAGGCGCCCAAAGGGGCCATCGTTTATGCTATGGGTGTCACCCAGTTCACCACCGGGACGGAGGGCGTCATGAGCCTCGCCAACCTGGCCCTGCTGTGCGGCAATATCGGCATCGAGTCCGGCGGCATCAACCCCCTGCGCGGCCAGAACAACGTGCAGGGAGCCTGTGATGTGGGCGCCTTACCCAATGTTTTCCCGGGTTATCAGCGCGTGGATAACGCGGAGGTCAGAGAAAAATTTGCTAAAGCCTGGAAGGTAAAGTCACTCCCGGACAAACCGGGCATGATGATGCCGACTATGCTGGAATCATTGCCCAGCGGAAAAATAAAGTGCCTCTACGTCTTTGGTGAAAATCTGGCCAATACCGAACCGGACATTCGTCACGTGGAACACTGCTTGGCCTCAGCGGAGTTTCTGGTCTGCCAAGATATTTTCCCAACGGAAACAACGCGGTTTGCGCATGTGATTCTGCCCGCAGCTGCCTGGAGTGAAAATGACGGTACGTTTACCAGTTCCGAGCGCCGTATCAACCGCGTGCGCACGGCAAGTGTTGCGCCGGGTGATGCTAAACCAAACTGGTGGATTTTCAAGGAAATCGCCCGGAAGATGGGCCACCAATGGGAATCCAACAGCGCTCAGGAAATATGGGATAATGAAGTTTCGGTGCTTGCGCCATCTTTATCCGGAATAAAATACCGGAGACTGGAAAATGACGGTATTCAATGGCCCGCACCCAATGAAGATCATCCCGGCACTTCGACTCTACACAAAGATGGGTGCTTCACCTGCGGCTTAGGTGTACTCAAGCCGATCGATTGGATTCCACCCGCGGAAGTACCCGATAAAGAATATCCACTGGTGCTTTCCACCGGACGTCGTCTGTATCATTATCATACCCGGACACAAACCGGACGCTCCGAGGGGATCAACGATCTGCTGAGCGAGGAAACAGCGGACATTTCTGCCGCTGATGCGCTTAAAAGAGGCATCACCAATGGAGAGATGATTTCTGTTAAATCGCGGCGGGGCGAAGTAGTCGTTAAGGCGCGCGTTACAGACCAGGTTCCCGAAGGGCTGGTGTGGATGGCTTTCCATTTTCGTGAAGGTTGCGCCAACTGGCTGACCAACCCTGTTTATGACCCGGTTACACAAACGGCTGAATATAAAGCCTGCGCCGTGCGGATTGATAAACTCAAGTAAAAAAAAGGGGGAAACATCCTGCGCTGATCGCGGGGTGTTTTTTTAAATATTTATATGCTATTAATAACACAATTAAAGGAATGTCCCAGAAAATGAAAAAACATTATTTTTTATTGATTTTATTGTTAGTTGTTTTTCCTTGTTCCGTTTCCGCCCAGGAAAAAATATCTGTTGCGGTCGCGGCAAATTTTATTTCCGCCTTCAAGGAAATAGCAGCAGATTTTGAAGGGAAAACGCAGATTAAAGTTGAGGGAACTTTTTCTTCCACGGGAAATCTTTACAGCCAGACAATAAACGGCGCGCCCTATGACCTGTTCCTGTCCGCCGACGAGGAAAGACCCGCTCTCTTAAATAAAGACGGTTTGGCGGATACGCCTTTTGTTTACGCTAAAGGGCAGTCAATTTTATGGTCAGCCAATGAAGATTTCTGCAAGGCAAAAACTTGGCCGGAGGCACTAAAAAACAAAAAGATAAAAAAAATCTCCATCGCCAACACGCAAACGGCGCCTTACGGAGCTGCGGCTCAAAAAGCATTGGAAGTAGTCGGAATTTGGAACGCTTTGCAGAGCAAACTGGTTGTCGCTCAAACCGTGGCACAATCCTTTCAATACGCGTCAACATCCGCTGTTGACGCTGGTTTTTGCGCTATGTCAGCCACGCTCAGCGAGGAAGGGAAAAAAGGCTGCTTTTATGTCATCAATGAAGCGCCGGAAATTATTCAATCGGCCTGCATATTGAAGAGAACAACAAACCGCGCCGCGACGGAAAAATTCGTGGAATATCTGAATTCGTCCGGGGCAAAAAATATAAAAATCAAGTACGGTTACCGTTAAATGGATTATCTTGCGCTTTACGTGACATTAAAATTAGCCGTAGTAACAACTGCTTTTTTGATGTTTATTGCCGCACCTGTCGCGTACCTGTTGGCTTACTGCCGCTTCACGGGGAAATCACTCGTAGAAGCATTACTTTACTTGCCCATGGCGCTGCCGCCTACGGTAATAGGTTTTTACCTGATTATTATAATGGGACCGAAAGGTTTTGTCGGCAAAGCATGGGGATTTCTTACCGGAGAGTCCCTTCTGTTCACCTTTATCGGAATAACTATAGCTTCCACTATTTACAGTATTCCTTTCGCCGTACAACCGATGAAAGCCGCTTTTTCCAAAATTGACCGGCGCTTGCTGGAAGCGGCTTATGTGCTTGGACTGTCGAAACGCGCAACATTCTTCCGAGTAATTATTCCCAATTCCATAAACGGTATTGCGGCGGCGGCGGTTTTGGTTTTTTTGCACTCGATCGGAGCTTTTGGTGTTTTACTTATGGTCGGCGGCAGTATCCCCGGTAAAACAAAAGTCGCCTCTATCGCGATTTACGAAGCCGTGGAAATGATGAACTATCAGACGGCGGGGATGATCGCGCTGAGCTTCATCCCCATTAGTTACGCCTTTTTATTGCTGGTTAACAAACTTAACGAAGGTATGCAGAAATGACCATCGAAGCTTCTCTTAAAAAAGGACTGAAATATTTTGATCTGGATGTGTCTTTTTCCTGCGCGAAAAATAACATGCTGGTAATGATCGGTCCATCTGGAGGCGGCAAAACAACAATCATCCGCATGCTTGCCGGCTTGGGAAAACCGGCGGAAGGTCGGATTATCTTCGACAATGAAATTTGGCTCGACTCAGCGCAAAATATCAATCTTACGCCGCAAAAACGTCGGCTCGGATATGTTTTCCAAGATTATAACCTTTTCCCACATCTGAATCTTTTCGATAATGCGGCGTTTGCCGCTGTGGATAAAAAGGAAGTTGATGAACTTTTTTCCATCTTTAAAATCGGGCACTTGAAAAAGCGCAAACCTCATATGGTTTCTGGCGGCGAACGACAGCGTTGCGCGATTTGTCAGGCGCTGGCCAGGCATCCCCGGATATTGCTTCTTGATGAACCTTTTTCGGCGCTGGA
>DIEW01000070.1:0-844 GCA_002418825.1 Syntrophaceae bacterium UBA5764
CACTATTCAATTTCCAAAGAGCCTTTTTCAAACGAGCGGAGACAAATAAATCAATTTGATTTGTTTGTCAAGAACAATATTTAATTTTAAAATAACTTTTATGTTCAGCCAGTTACAATGAGAAGCATCCGATAATCACGAATTATTCTATCGGTGAACTTATTGAGAATTTCCACTTGCCCTCTCGCGGGCACAACTCTGACGAACTGTGAAAGTAGCTTACTACCCCTTGCCTGTTATGTCAAGAAAAATATCTCTTTATTTTTTACAATTTTGCACGGAAAAAATAAAAACTAATTTCCAAGTTCTATAACAAGATATTTCTTTTTGCCTTTGCGTATACGGAGCTCTTTTGTACCTTCAAAATCGGAAACGAGAATTTTTTCATTCACGGTTTTTACCTGACGATTCCCCACGTAAATTCCACCTTGTTCGATTAGCCTTTTAGCTTCGGACATTGACTGCGTCAAGCCGGCTTTCGCGCATGTTGATGTTATCAAAAGCCCCCCCTCCAAATCTTTTTTGGAAATACGATACCGCGGAATCGCGGAAATATCGTTGTGAACATCGTTGCGCGGAATATCACTAGAAGGAAATAATTCAGAATCTACAGATCTGGAATGAAACGCTTCCGCCGACGCGTGCCAAGCAGCTTGAGCCGCTTCAACGCCATGTGCGATTTTTGTAGCTTCATAAGCCAGAACCGTCTTGGCCATATTCAGCTGAGCATCGACAAGTTTCTTTACGACGACGATTTCGTCAAGAGGAAGAAATGTAAACAGTTTGAGAAATCTTTCTACATCGGCATCATCGCAATTCACCCAGTACTGATAATATTCATAAG
>DIEW01000070.1:958-10087 GCA_002418825.1 Syntrophaceae bacterium UBA5764
AGCATGTTACCCCACTGGTCATTGCCACCCATCTGCAAGATACAACCGTATTTCTTAAACAAATATAAATAATCATAGGCCTGTAAAATCATGTAATTAAATTCGATAAAATTAAGACCTTTTTCCAGGCGCATCTTATAACTTTCCGCGGCCAGCATGCGGTTGACGCTGAAATGACGTCCAATATCGCGCAGAAATTCAATGTATTTAACTTTGGTAAGCCATTCGGCGTTATTAAGAAGCAATGCTTTGCTGCCCCCAGAAAAATCCAAGTATCTGGATAATTGTTTACCAATACATGACGCATTTTTTTGTATCTGTTCTTCTGTAAGAACCTGTCGCATTTCCGTCTTACCGCTGGGATCTCCAATCAATCCTGTACCACCACCCACCAGAGCTATGGGTTTATTATCACTTTTTTGCATATGCGCCAGTGCCATGATGGGGACGAGGCTCCCTATGTGCAAACTTGAAGCTGTAGGGTCAAAACCAATATAGCATGTAACGGGACCATTTTTAAAAAGTCCGGAAATTAAAGCTTCATCCGTTACCTGCTCAATAAAGCCTCTTTCCTTTAAAATCTCATAAGCGTTTTTCATCCTGAATTACCCCGACTTTATGTATCTAGTTTAATACTGATTCTTTCCATTAAGTTAGCCTTACCGCTTTGCGAATCAATGTCCAACATAACGCCCTGCAGACGTACATCGCCTTTGGCTACATCAAACCTATTTGGCACATGTGTTAAAAAACGTTCAATAATAGTGTCTTTTTTTACGCCAATCACTGAATCAAATGGGCCGGTCATACCCGCATCACTTATGTATGCCGTTCCTCGCGGCAAAATTTCATTGTCGGCAGTCTGAACATGGGTATGGGTCCCCACAACAGCGGAAACCTCTCCGTCCAGATACCAGCCCAAGGCCCTTTTTTCCGAAGTAGCTTCAGCATGAAAATCTACAATAATAATCTTTGTCTTTAATTTCAACTCAGCAATTTTATATTTTGCTTTTTCAAACGGACATTCACTCGGTTGCATGAATATTCTTCCGGCCAAATTCAATACGCCCACACTTCCTCCCCTGGATGTCGAAACAACCACCGCTCCATTTCCCGGCGCCTTGGAAGAATAATTCGCCGGTCGCAACAAAGTATCATACTCATTGATAAATTCTACCGCCTCTTTCTTGTTCCAGATATGATTACCGGACGTGAGAACATCGATGCGACTGGCGTAAAGCTCATCCACTATATCCCTGGTTACGCCAAACCCCGCCGCCGCGTTTTCACAGTTGGCAATGACTAAATCAATTTCCCTTTCAGAAATCAACAATGGCACTAATTCCGCCACCGCTTTCCGCCCCGGCTTCCCTACGATATCGCCGATAAAAAGTATTTTCATTAAAAACCCACCTTTGCAGACAGTAACGAACGTTATTTAGCGTAATCGGAAATGCGCGTCTCCCGAATTACCGTTACTTTAATTTGGCCGGGATAAGTCAGTTCCGACTCAATTTTTTTAATTACATCCTTACACAACATAACAGCATCATTATCCGATATCTTTTCATTTTCCACAAGAATTCTGATTTCGCGTCCCGCCTGAATGGCAAAACATTTATCAACACCATTAAAGGAATGGGCAATTTTTTCCAGTTCCTCAAGCCTTTTAACGTACGTTTCCAGCATTTCTCGACGAGCACCCGGTCTCGCCGCCGATAATGTATCCGCCGCCTGTACCAGCACACCAAGCAATGTATTGTTGCGTCCGTCATCATGATGCGTGGCAATGGCCTGAACAATACGTGGATTCTCCCCAAATCTTTTGGCATAATCCGCACCGATTGCAGCATGCGTCCCTTCAACCTTATGATCCACCGCTTTGCCTATGTCATGCAATAACCCCGCTCTTTTAGCCTCCTTAACATTCATTTTCAATTCCGCAGCCATCATACCCGTAAGGTATGCAACATCAATGGAATGCTGAAGAACATTTTGCGAAAAACTTGTACGATATTTGAGGCTCCCCAACATTTTAATTATTTCCGGGTGAATATCATGAACCCCGACATCAAAAGAAGCTTTTTCTCCCGTCTCACGAATAATTTGTTCAACTTCCGATTTTACTTTTTTGACAATATCCTCTATTCGCCCTGGGTGTATCCTTCCGTCCTGAATCAATCTCTCCAAAGAAATACGCGCAACTTCCCGCCGAATCGGATCAAAACTGGATAACACGACCGCTTCAGGAGTATCGTCAACAATCAAATCTATACCAGTAGCCGCTTCAATCGCCCGGATATTTCTGCCCTCACGGCCGATAATGCGCCCTTTCATTTCCTCGCCGGGCAAGTTCACGGCGGACACCGTATTTTCTCCTACAAAATCTCCCGCATATCTCTGAATCGCGTACGCAATTATTTCTCGCGACTTTCTGTCAGCGGCAAGCTTCACCTCATCTTCTATTTTTCTAATCATTAATGCCGCGTCGCGCTTGGCGTCTGATTCCATTGATTGAATCAATAATCTCTTGGCTTCATCAGAAGAAATCCCGGCAATTACTTCCAACTTTTCTTTCTGCTCCTCCATTACTTTATCTAAGCGGCGGTGTTTTTCTTCAAGCGTCGTTTCTTTTTTAAGAAGCATTTTTTCACGATCTTCGATGTTCGATTCTTTCTGCGCCAAAGAATCGAGTCTTTTCTCTAAATTTTCTTCTTTGGAACGAATTCGTTTTTCCAAACTGTCAAGATCATTTTTTCTATCTTTTGTTTCCTTATCAAAATCAGCTTTGATTTTAAGAAGATTTTCTTTGGCCTGAAGGATTGCTTCTTTCTTTATTGTCTCCGCTTCTTTTTTTGCCTCTTCAACAATCCTTGTTGCCAAGCCCTCTGACGACTTTATTTTCTTGGCAGACAATATATTTTTAAAAATATAACCGATAACAATTCCGGCTAACATTACCGCCAATATAATCAACGCATATAAACTTCCGTTTAACATTTTTTACCTCCCCTTCCTTGTTGTTCCCCCGGAAACAAAATCCGCAATACCAACTTGCAGAAACAAAAATGTCATTTCTACATAAAAATTATCCGAGAGAAATATTTAAACTTCCCAGTGAGGCCAGCATCAAGCAAAACCTCCTGCCGAAGGATTAATTGTTCTTCAGGGTTAAAAATTTCAAAGACGAAAGGAGAGAAATATTTAGATTCGCGGAGGGTATAAAAACCCCCGCTTATGCCGTGTTAATCACCTTTTTGAACCTTTTATAAAGTGGGTGCCTAGTGTTCTTTGCTTCAGGCTATCCGCCTTCCGACCAGCGGAAATGAGGCTGACTTGCACACCGCAAACAAGGAAAGGCCCCAGGTTCAAAATGTTGGCTCAAAAACAAATGTTAATCACGCGCATCGCAGGGGTGATTTAAATTAACTAATTTGTATCTTTTATCAGTTGAATTAGTTTTTCCGCTCTGTTTTCCATCTCTTCACAGAGCTCTTTGTTAATTCCCCTTAATTTTAATAATTCTTCTGAAATGTTCAAAGCTGCCAGGATGGCAACGTTCAGGGTTCGAAGACCTTTTTTGGTCTGCAAAACCTCTTCAATTTTATTATTTACAAATTGGACAACGTTAGCCACTTGTTCATCTTCTGCATCGCTTAAAACCGAAAGTTCCTGATCTAATATCCTTATTTTATAAGTATTTTTCAAAACACACGCCCTGGAAGCTTATTCTGCCAAGTCAATATCCGCAAGTAATTCAAGCAGTAAATCTACCCTCGCGCTTACGCTGTTTCGTTCCTCATTTAACGTCTTTAGTTTATTATTTAACCCTACTAACTCCGCTTCTTTATCTTTTAACGCGTCCTCCAATATTTGAATTTGTTTTTTTAAAAAAACTTTTTCATTTACAATGCCTTTAATTTTATCTTCCAATTCTTTAAACTTTTCCAGTTCCACCAAATTTCCATCCTTCCCTATATTATAAATTACGGCAACTATTGCTACTATTTGTCTTTATTTTATGCCAACTTATTAGCTGAAAGTCAAGGTCCTATTTTAATCTGTTTGCTGTGAAACAGCCAATTGACGCAAAAAGTTGAAATATCTATTTAATTCATTCATTATATCTTCTACATTTTTACAATCCCCCGCCTTTTTTCTAAATTGCGCGGAATTCTTCAGCCCTCTTGTGTACCAAAGAAGGTGTTTTCGGAAGGTTTTACTGGCGATTTTTTCTCCAAAAAAATGTATTTCTTTCTCCCAGTGACTCATTATCACTTTGATTCTTTCTTCCAAATCAGGCAAGTAATCATTGTTGTTATTAGTGAGCAAGCGAATTATCCCTCTGAACAACCAGGGATTTCCCAAAGCTCCTCTGCCTACCATTACCGCGTCACATGCTGTTTGCTGCATCATTCTTGCGGCATTAATCGGCTTCCAGATATCACCATTTCCGATAACCGGAATCTTTACCGCGTTTTTTACTTTCGCAATAACACTCCAATCAGCCAACCCGGAATAACCCTGATCAGCCGTGCGCGCGTGGATAATTATCGCCTGCGCTCCTTCACTCTCCGCTATCCGGGAAAGCTCTACTGCGTTTATAGACCTGCTGCTCCACCCGGAACGAATTTTCACGGTAACAGGGATATTTACTTTTTCAACCACCGCCTTGGTGATCCGGCCTGCCTGGACGGGGTTTTTCATCAACATTGCGCCTGCTCCAGTTTTAATAACTTTTTTGATCGGGCAACCCATGTTTATGTCGATGGAATCAGCGCCATGTTTCGACGCAATTTCCGCCGCTCTGGCCATCACCTCCGGGTCCGCGCCGAATATCTGTACACCCAATGGCTTATCCTCCGGAGAGCTCTTTAAATATTCAAATGTCCTTTTTGAATCCCGGATAAGACCGTTGGCGCTGATCATCTCCGTAAAAGCCATCGGACAGCCGAAAGAACGTGCAATAAGACGAAAAGGCAAATTAGAGATTCCCGCCAGCGGCGCTAACAGCGCTTTACCTTTTATCAAATCATTTAGTGAAGACACAATTTTAACCAGGTTTTTCTATTTAAGATATTTACCGGCGCGAATCAATTCGTCAGTAGTGTTTATTCCCATAACTTCGATATAATCTTTGGTCACATAAGCATGCGCCTTACAACGTTCACGGCGGGCGATTTCCACAATATCGGTCAAATAATATTCTTGTTTATTATTTTTGTTTTCAATTTTTTCCAGAGCCGACAACAGAAAAGGCGTGTTCACACAATAAATACCGGTATTAATTTCACTGATTTTTTTCTCATCTTCTGTCGCGTCAAGCTGCTCCACGATTTTTTCAATATTGCCTTTTTTGTCTTTGACAATACGCCCATAACCATGCGCGTCCGGAACTATTGTAGTCAAAACAGTAAGACAAGAATCGGTTTTAACGTGCTCTTGAATCAAATTATCAACTGTTTCCGGCTTTAAAAGCGGCACATCACCGTAAAGAATTATAGTTAATCCATTATAATTATAAAGTTCTTTTTTTGCCTGCAAAACGGCATGGCCCGTTCCCAGTTGTGGTTCCTGCAAAACAAAAACGCAGCCGTTGTCCGAAAAACGGGCGTTTACTTTCTGCGCCTGATGCCCGACAATAACGATTATTTTTTTTGCGCCCGCGGCTTTGGCCGTATCTAAAACATAACCCAACAGAGGCTTGCCTTTTATTTCATGAAGCACTTTGGGCAAATCCGATTTCATGCGGGTGCCTTTTCCCGCCGCAAGAATCAAGGCATAAAATTTATTTTCCCTCATTTCTCTCTCCACTTGAAATCATTTGGTTTCCATTTTATCCAGCGGTGGCGGAAAAATGACCAGGACTTCTTTTATTGATTTCTGGTCAGCGTTTTCAATGATGAAGGTTATACCGTTGTAATTTATTCTTTCCCTCCGCTGGGGTATTCTCCCCATTTGCTGCATTAAAAAGCCACCGAGCGTTTCATAATTACCCTCGGGAAAATCAGCAAATAAAATCTGCTCGAATTTCTCAATTTCCATACGGCCGCTAACCAGATATCTTCCCGGACCGATTCGCTGGTATAACCTTTCACCTTTCCTGTATTTATCATCAATTGTACCGACAATTTCTTCACTGATATCCTCCGTGGTAACAATACCAACAGCACCGCCGTACTCGTCAACCACAACCGCCATTTGCTCATGTTTTTTATGCATATCAATTAAAAGTTCGCTGGCTTTTTTCGTACAGGGTACGTAAAATACGTCCGTCTGCAGACAGCCTGCTATAGTTGCCGCAGGCTTGCCACCTTCTTCTTTTTCCTTCTGACGTCGCGAATGTTCCAACAAATCAAAATAGTTTAAAATTCCCACAATATTGTAAACAGTATCCTGGTATACAGGAATACGCATATACTTTTTACTGGCAACAACTTTAACCGCTTCATCAATCTCCATGGAAACGGGCAAAACCGTCAAAGCGGAAATAGGGACCATGATTTCATCTGCCGTGAGTTCTGAAAAATCGAATACGCGGCTGACCATTTCCCTTTCGTTTTTTAAAATATCGCTGCCATATGTTTTCTCGCCAAGAATATACTTTAATCCTTCTTTGGTAATGTATGAGTTCTGCCTTATTTTCTGTTCAGATGTAAGACGCACAATCGCCTTGGATGCGGCAGCGATTACATAAGCTACCGGATAAAAAACCGCTGCCGAAAATCTAATGAAATAAGCCACTTTTATCGCCATGGATTCAGCATAATGTTGAAAAATACTGCGGATAACAATCATAATAAACAAAGTGGGCAACATCACGAGTAAAGCTATCTGTTCACCGCGTACCGAACCAAAAAAAGATACCAACAAACCAGTGGCAAGCGAAGAAGCGGTAATTATAGCCAGATTTGTTCCGATAAGTGCTGTGGAAATAAACCATTCCGGACGTTCTTTTAACTTTACCGCCTGTTTTGCGGACGATGAACCCGTGCGCTCGTAATATCTGATTTTATTTATATCCGCTGCAAATAAGGCAACTTCCCCGCCGGAATAAAGGGCTTCCAGGACAAAGCAAATAAAAATTATGGCAACAATAAAATATACGCTCATTGCTCTGAGACAGGCTCAGCTCCTCTCTCGATTCTGATCTTTAATATTCTGGTCCGCCCGACATTTTCCACACGGACTTTATATCCTTCATAAAATGTTTCTTCTCCGCGTTCAGGCAGTTTTCCAAACAGATGCAAAACAAAACCACCAACAGTATCAAATTCATCCTCCGGTAAGTGCGCCGACAACACACTATTAAGCTGTTTCATGGACATTTTTCCGGGAACGATAATTGTATTTTCATCAATTCTTTCGAAACCGTCAACGGCCGAATCTTCATCAACGTACGTTTCTTGGAAAAGATGTTCAAGAATATGTTCCAACGTGACCATTCCGGAAACTCCGCCGTACTCGTCAACCACAATGGCAATTTGTGTCTTGTTTTCCCTGAAATCATGCAGAAGACCGTTAATCGTCTTTTCCTCCGGTACAAAATAAGGTCTGGCTAAGAGTTTTTCTATATTCTGAGTTGTGTCATACTGTGAAGGACTGCTTAGTAAGTCCCGTGCAAAAAGAATTCCGATTATATCGTCCCGGTCATCGGTGTAAATGGGCACTCTTTCCTGCCTTGCCTTAACCACTTCCGCAATGATATCGTCAACCGGCATTGCTATAGGCAGACAAAACATGTCCACACGCGGTATCATGATATCGGTCACCGGCTTATCGCCCAATTCAAAAATTCTTTTAATCAGTTCCTTTTGCGCTTCTTCCAATAACCCTTCCCTGCTGCACACATCAATCAGCGATTTAAACTCATCCTCCATCAGGACATCCGCATCGCGAATCTTTTTTTGTTCCAACCTCTTTAAAATCAAACTGGGCATTTTTTCCAAAGCGGTAACAATGGGATACTCTATTTTAGAAATAACCAGCAAAAGAGGTGAAACGGCAGATGAAATCTGCATAGGGTACGTTACGCCAAACGTTTTAGGTATGGCTTCACCTGCCAAAAACAATACTGATGAGGTAACTAAAATGGAAATCCATTGACCTTTAGATCCCAACAATTCAATAAAAAAAGACGCGGCAAGAATAGAAATGCTTATATTTACGGCCTCATTACTGGTCACAATGGTAATTAAAAGACGGCGGGGCTCATCCAGCAGTTGACGAACAAATCTTAAAAACGGATAGCGATCCTGATTCATTTTGTGTAGATGCAAATCAGTGAGTGAAAGCAATGCCGCTTCCGCCGACGAAAAAAAACCGGAAAACAAAAATAACATTAATATTATTATGATATCGACAGTAAAATTCACTTTTAAAGCGGCCTCATTTGTTTGCCAACCACTTACAATTTAGCAGATTGAAGAAAAAAAAGAAACTATCATATCGTTTTTCGTCAAACACTCCTTTTGTGAACCATTAATCAATTGACAAGAAAGACCTTTCTTACTTATACTTCAAAAACAAACTGTTAGGAGACCCAACCTATGTCCAATATACTTTTAATAGGCAACGGCGCGCGTGAACACGCCATTGCCGAGGCCATCACGCGCTCTCAACAAAAGCCTCGCCTGTTTTCCTTTATGAAAGCAAATAATCCGGGAATCGCTTCTCTTTCCGAAAAAATTAAAATCGGCAGGTATTCTGATCTGGATGCGATTACCGCTTTTGCCAAAGAAAACAAAATTGATTTTGCCATCATCGGCCCGGAAGATCCGCTGAACAATGGCGTTGTTGATGCGCTTGCAAAATCAGGTATTCCGTCAGTCGGCCCCACAAAAAGTCTGGCACGACTGGAAACTTCCAAATCATTTACCCGCAATTTAGTTAATAAATACAATATATTGGGCAATCCACAATACAAAGTATTTACAAAAGTTGATGGCATTGAATCATTTTTAAATAAACTTGAAGGCATTGTTCTCAAACCCGATGGGCTCACCGGCGGCAAGGGAGTACTTGTGCAGGGCGATCATTTCTCCACAAAAGAAGAAGCCCTAAATTTGTGCCGGCAAATATTAAGAGAAAGTTCTTCCGTTATCGTTGAAGAAAAATTTGACGGCGAAG
>DIEW01000043.1:0-1993 GCA_002418825.1 Syntrophaceae bacterium UBA5764
GTTTGCCCATGCCGATCGGCCAGGATAAAGGCGAGCATTCGATCTGCAGCTTGTCTTCGATATCAGATAAAATTTCCAGCGGCGGCAGACAGTCACGGTCGAGCTTATTGATAAAGGTGATAATCGGCGTGTTGCGCAGGCGGCAGACTTCCATGAGTTTCTGCGTTTGCGTCTCCACGCCTTTGGCGCCGTCGATAACCATCAGCGTGCTGTCCACGGCGGTGAGCACGCGGTAAGTGTCTTCGGAAAAATCTTGGTGGCCGGGCGTGTCCAGAAGATTGATATCGCAATCAGCGTATTCGAACTTCATTACCGAAGAGGTGACGGAAATACCACGCTCTTTTTCGATGGACATCCAATCAGAAAGTGCGTGTTTGGAGGCCTTGCGGGCTTTTACCGCGCCGGCCATCTGAATCGCGCCGCCGAAAAGCAACAGCTTTTCCGTGAGCGTCGTTTTGCCCGCGTCCGGATGGCTGATAATCCCGAAAGTGCGCCGCCTTTCTATTTCTTTTTGCAATAACTTGCTCACGCTAACCTCATGTCAGGAAGCCTTATACACGAAAATATTGTTTTCCATTTTTTCCGATATATTGCCTGCGGATTTGAGTTCCTGCAAATACACGAATGTTTCGTTGAGCGCTAGAAATTTTTCAAAATCGGGCAAATCTTCACCGAATATTTCTTGGGCCACTTCGCGCGTGGTTTTCGGAACATTGTTTAAGAATCCGCCGAGCCAGTTTTTGCGCCTGGTATGATGAGCGCGGATTTCCTCGATTCTTTCCCGCACGCCGGAAAAGGAATTGCCATGCCCCGGATAAATTTCCGCGCAGCCAAGGTTTTCTATAGAGTCAAGAGAATTAAGATAAGTTTTCAGCGGCCGGTAATTATCGTCAAATATATTAGGAGTAAGGCTCGGCGCGATATAAGGTAGTATATGATCTCCCGCCAACAGAAATTTATCTTCAGGGAAGAAAAAGCAGATATGACCGTTGGCGTGCCCCGGCGTGAATATTACTTCAAATTGTGTTGAGCCGAATTCACAAATTTGTTTGTCTCGCAAAAAATCATTGGCACTGAACTCCGTGATAATACTGCGGATGTCTTCGAACTCGTCTATAATCGCGTCTATTTCCGCGGGTGTCATGCCGTGGCGTGAGTAAAAACTTCTAGCTTGCGCCACCGCTTTATCCGCCTTCCGGTAATGACAGTATTCCTCAAAAGCCGGCGCGGAGAGATGAATTTTTGCGCCGGTCATTTTCTGCAAAAGCCCGGCCATGCTACAATGATCGGTATGCACGTGTGTCAGATAAATTTGTCTGATGTTATTAATATCAAGACCAACGCTTTGTAAATCGACCTCCAGCGCCGCCAGCGCTCCGTCCGTATTCAGTCCGGTGTCGAAAAGCGCCAGATTTTTATCCTGCGCCAGAAGATAAGCGTGCACGTGCCGCAGGCGGTAAGGCATGCGCGAAGTGATGCGGTAAAAATTTTTTGAAATTTCAGTAATCATATCGTTTCTGTCATTAACAAAATATTTTAATCGTCTTTGCGGCTTTTCATCTGACGCTTTGTCGCGTCGAGTTCCATTTTTCTCAGGCGGATACTCTTAGGGGTTACCTCCACAAGTTCGTCTTCGGCGATAAATTCGATGGCCTGATCCAAGGATAAAATGCGCGGCGGCCGGAGAATTATCGTCGCGTCGGATGTGGATGCGCGCATATTCGTCAGCTTCTTTTCTTTGGTAATATTCACATTGAGATCGCCGCTGCGGTTGCGTTCTCCCACGATCATGCCCGCGTAAACCTCTGTGCCGATCTCCACGATCATTTCTCCGCGGTCTTCCATCGCGTAGCTGGCATATGATGTCACGCGGCCATGCCGGTCGGCGACAAGCACGCCTGTCATGCGCTGTGGGATTGAACCAAACCAGGGAGCGTAATCTTCCAAAAGAGAATTCATCACGCCGCTGCCTTTGGTATCGGTCAGAAACTGG
>DIEW01000043.1:2003-52861 GCA_002418825.1 Syntrophaceae bacterium UBA5764
TCAGAAATTCCATGCTGACTCTGCCCGATCCTTTATTAATAAGGCTTTCCATGCGGCCTTTTCTGATAGAAAGTTTTTCCGTAATTTTGCCGACAAATTCTTCCGGTATGTCCAGAAGCAGCCTTTCCACCGGCTCATATGTTTTACCGTTTTGCTCCCGTGTAATTACCCGCGCGCGGGAAACCATCATTTCATAGCCCTCGCGGCGCATTGTTTCCACCAGCACCGCCATCTGCAGTTCGCCGCGTCCGCACACTTCAAACGCGTCGGTTCTGTCCAGCTTTTTGATTTTGATAGCGACGTTGCGCAGCGCTTCTTTTTCCAGCCTTTCCAGCAAATGGCGTGAAGTGAGATATTTTCCTTCTTTTCCGGCAAAGGGACTGTCATTGACGTAAAACATCATCGATACGGTGGGTTCATCCACCTGCAGGCGCGGGAGTGCCAGTGGTTCAGTAAGGGAGGATATGGTATCGCCGATGCTGACATTATCCACGCCGGACAAAGCAATGATATCTCCGGATTCGACACTGGTGACCGGTTTTTTTGTCAGGCCGTAAAAGGTGTAAAGCGCCGTTAATTTTACGCCGCTGATAGTTTTTTCCTTGGTGCACAGACTGTAGCTGTTGTTTATCTCCAGCCGGCCGCTTTGCAGGCGTCCGACGGCTATTTGTCCCACGTATGAATCGTAATCCAGATTGGTGACCAGAAACTGGGGGATGCCTTCATCGTTTCCCCGCGGCGCGGGTATATAATCGATAATTGTCTGCAAAAGCGGTTCCAGGTTATCGCAATCGTCGCCTAATTTTCTGTGGCTGACGCCTTTTTTGGCGTTGGTATAAAGAATGGGAAATTCTATTTGCCTGTCTTCCGCGCCCAAATCAATAAAGAGATCGTATGTTTCAATGATTACCTCTTCGACGCGCGCGTCGGAACGGTCAATCTTATTGATGACCAGAATAATGGGCAGATGCAGCCCCAGCGCTTTTTTTAAAACAAAACGGGTTTGCGGCAGGGGGCCCTCGCTGGCGTCCACCAGCAGTATCGCGCCGTCCACCATGTTCAGACTGCGTTCTACTTCGCCGCCGAAATCGGCGTGGCCGGGCGTATCCACGATGTTTATTTTCACCCCGTTGTAATCGACCGCGGTATTTTTGGCCATGATGGTGATACCTCGCTCTTTTTCCAAATCCAGCGAATCCATCACCCGGTCTTCCACGGTCTGATTTATTCGGAACACTCCGGTCTGCTTCAGCATCGCGTTAAGCAGCGTGGTTTTGCCGTGGTCAACATGGGATATTATGGCAATATTTCTTATATGGTTTTTTTTCATTACAGCAAATTTATGCAAGCATCTTTTTTAGCCGGTTTTTGCGATGGATAATGGCTGGAATCAAACCAATTTTAACCAAGGATGGCCAAGCTTCTTTAGAAAAGAAGAGGCGCTTCCATAGCAAAAAAAGTGCTCTTTAGCCAGTTATTTTTTTGTTTTCTGATCATGGAAAAATGTTACTGAAAATCCAGCTCTTTACAAAAGGGTATCGGAACATTATATTAAAAACATAGTTTGTAAATTATCAACCGGATAGGTGACAGAAATGAACTTTATTAAAATTAAATTCGGCAACAGTTTTGATGACGAATTTCAAAGAGCGGTTAATGAAATTTTTAATTTGGTGAGTCCGATATTCAAATATCACGAGACAGTATGGCGGCCTGCTATTGATGTTTATGAGTCGGCGACCGAAATTATCATTCTGGCTGATGTTTCCGGCATGAATAAAGACGAACTACATATAGAGCTTGACCAGCGAAAAATTAAAATAGCGGGCGTCCGCAGAGCTATAGCCGCGGAGCAGGAGATACGCTATCACCTGGCGGAAGTTCCGCGAGGATATTTTGAAAGAATTATCGCCCTGCCCGAAACGGTGGACGTGGAATCGGCTGTAGCTTCCTACGCAGACGGTGTTTTGATGGTCAGAATAAATAAATTTTCAGCAACTAAAGCACGTCGTATCGAAATTAAGACCGAAGAATAAAGGTACTCAGGAAACCGGAGGGTTTGATGGCTGAACAAATAAAACCAGAAGAGAATAAGAAATTTACAATACCGGAAGTGATTCCTATCCTTTCCTTGCCCAACATTTTGGTTTTCCCCAAGATGATGGTGCCGCTGGAAGTATCGGGCGGCAAATCCACGCAACTTGTAGATGAAGCCATGACCAAAGATCGTCTGATTGGCTTGATTATGCCCAAAAGGGAACTCGCGGATGAAAATGATTCCTATAAACTGGAAGATTTACATGAGGTAGGAACATGTTCCGTTATTCTGCGCATGGCGAAGACAGTCGAACACCGCACACAGATGCTTTTACAGGGCGTCAGCCGTTTTAAGATTTTAGAGTTGATGGAAGGCAAGCCCTACCAGCAGGCGCGGATTAAGGTTATTGAGGACACAGAAGTAAAGGATATCGAAAGCGAGGCGCTGGTTGCCAATCTGCTGGTTTTGTTTGACCGGATTCTCAAACTTTCGCCCTTTCTGCCGCCGGAATTCGGGCCAATGGCCAAATCCATTACCGAAGCCGGCACGCTGGCGGATTTGATTGCCTCTATTATCAATGCGCCCATTGAAGAAAAACAGAAAATACTTGACAGCATTGATATCAAAACGCGCCTGAAGGAACTGACGCGCATGGTCAATCACCAGAAGGAAGTTCTCGAACTGGGCAATAAAATCCAGACCAAAGTCAAGGATGATATCGATAAAAGCCAGCGCGAATACTACCTGCGTCAGCAGCTCAAGGCCATTAAGCAGGAACTGGGCGAGGCGGATGAAAACGCGGTCGAAACGGAAGAATACCGCAAAAAAATCGAAGAGAAAAATCTTCCCGAGGAAGCAAAGAAAGAAGCGCTGCGCGAACTGGAACGGCTCTCGCGCATGAATCCGGCTTCAGCGGAATATACGGTTTCTTCTACTTATCTTGATTGGATTACCGCCCTGCCGTGGAACGAATCCACGCCGGATAATCTGGATATCAAAAAAGCGCGCGAGGTGTTGGATGAAGACCACTACGGGCTGGCGAAAGCCAAAAAGCGCATTATCGAATATCTTTCCGTGCGCAAATTAAAGCCCGATTCCAAGGGGCCGATTCTTTGTTTTGTGGGGCCTCCCGGCACGGGCAAAACTTCTCTGGGACATTCTATCGCCAGGGCGCTCGAGCGCAAGTTTGTGCGCATATCATTAGGTGGCGTGCGCGACGAGGCGGAAATACGCGGCCATCGCCGCACCTATATCGGCGCTCTGCCGGGACGCATCATTCAGGGTCTGCGCCGCGCCGAATCGAACAATCCTGTTTTCATGCTCGATGAAATCGACAAGGTCGGCAGTGATTTCCGCGGCGATCCGTCTTCGGCTTTGCTGGAAGTGCTCGATCCCCAGCAGAATAATTCGTTTTCCGATCATTATCTGGATGTGCCGTTTGATTTATCGCACGTGATGTTTATTACCACGGCCAACATTCTGGATACGATTCCGCCTGCGCTTCTGGACCGCCTCGAAGTGATTGAACTTACCGGCTACACGCAGGAAGAAAAAGTTAAAATCGCCGAGCGTTATCTGATTCCCCGGCAGTTGAAAGAAAACGGATTAACCGACGGACAGCTTAGTATCAATACGGCAGCTCTTGAAGGTATCATTAAAGGCTACACCAGAGAAGCGGGCGTGCGAAATCTGGAGCGCGAAATTGCCAACGTCTGCCGCGGCGTAGCCTCCGAAATTGCCGAGGGAAAAATTAAGACAAAAACAATAACGCTGAAAGACCTGCACAAATACCTGGGGGCGGTGCGCATCGTGACGGATATCGACGCGCGCATTGCCAAGCCGGGCATCGCCATCGGGCTGGCGTGGACGCCCGTGGGCGGTGATTTGCTCTTTATCGAAGCCACGGCCATGAAAGGGAAAAAGAGTCTGACGCTGACTGGCCAGTTGGGTGACGTGATGAAAGAATCCGCCGCCGCCGCGCTGAGCTTTATCCGCACCAACGCCAAGGCGCTGGGCGTACCGGCGAATTTCTTTGAGGATCTGGATATTCACATCCATGTTCCCGCGGGCGCGATTCCCAAAGACGGCCCTTCGGCGGGTGTGACCATGCTTACGGCGCTGACTTCACTTTTGACTAATCGTAAAGTGAAGAAAAATTTGGCGATGACCGGAGAAATTACTTTACGCGGCGCGGTGCTTCCCGTGGGCGGCATTAAAGAAAAGGTGCTGGCCGCGTACCGCGCGGGCATCAAAACAATTATCCTGCCTGCCTGGAACAAAAAGGATTTGGAAGACATCCCGCCTACCGTGCAAAAAAGCATCAAGTTCCATTTTGTAGAAGATATGCTGGAAGTCCTGAAACTGGCGCTGGAAGCTAGGGGTAAGAAAAAAAGGTGATTTTATTGACTATGTTCTTTCAATAACAACTATTCAGAATAGTATGTTTCGAAGGTTTATGACAACAAATCACTTTGAGATAAGATTAAAAGCCGAAGCGCTTGATCCAATGGCCTGGTTAGAATCAGCAAATCGGTTAATAGCTTCAGCGGAAAAGCTAGAAGATTATTTTGAAGAATTTTGGAATACATTAAAAACTGAAAAAATATTAGATGATTCTAAAGTATCTATTCTTTTCATGATTTACTCGTACGCTATAGAAAATCTATTAAAAGCCATAATTGTTATTAGGGACAAACAAAATTTATCAAGTCAAAATTGGGGAAAATTACCTAACAGCTTGCAAGGGCACAACCTGTACCAACTCTGCAAAAAATCAGGTTTGGATAATTTAGCGCGAGAGTATGAATCAATTCTTAAGAAATTATCAAGAAGTGCCGAGTGGTATGGTAGATACCCAACGCCTATAAAAGCTTCTGATTATAACAATTTAAGATCTTCAGAAAATGAATCCAACGGAATAAGCTTGTCAGGACATACGCCTATCGATTTAAATGAGATTAAAAAAATAATTAATGAATTAAAAAGCAATCTGTACAACTACTTGCAGAGAATATAATCCTGTATCGTTGGGTCATTAACAATTTGCCATGATATATCGTGAATTGCATAAACTACTGCTTTATGTAAATCGATAGCAGATTGAGTAATGACAAAAGGTATTGTGGTATTTTTTTCGGGGATGTTCACATTAATTTTTAAAGTCGTACCACTGTTAAAGCTAATATAACCCTCAATGCTTTGGAAAGATATTTCGATAGTTTTATTTGAATCTGCTCTAGTAATCACTCCTGTATGCGTCTTTTAAATATTCAACCGTCATATCTGATAATTCTTGAGAATTAAGATACCATCCGCGAGCAATTGTAATATCAAAGTTTTTCTTTTCCGCATTAAGAACGTTAATTGTAACATCAGAGTTTTTACAATTATTAATTTGTTTGAAATTTGGTGGTTGTGTATTAAAAGAATAACGTAGAGTTGCTGGTTGAAGCTCCTGAGATACATATTTGTTCATGCTGCGCGGAAAACAACCAGCAATAAACATAACGCAGAGCAATATAATTATCATTTTTCTCATGATCATGATGAGCCCTCCTGATAATTAATTGAATATATAGAATCATCTTTTTACTATCATAAATGTCCATATATGGTCAATCGTTAGGTTTTGGTCGCACTATTCTGAGATTATAGAGGGACTGTTATCCTAGCTCACTAATTCGGTAACTTTTTGGAGCTTATCAAACGGTGTCTCGTAATTCAATCCAGCCGATCGCTACGCTCTGGCTGATTTTTTCATTAAGACAGAACCTCTTCTGTTTAATTAGCCTTGAAAACATTACACATCTGAGAATTGTTCTGCCCAAATCATTTTCTAAGCCGCGGATGGCGCGCGATGCGACCAGGATGACCGGTTGGTATTGCCGAAGGAACGCTGCTTCGGTTTTCTTCTGGTCTGCGCCGGGCGGGCAAAAGGTCTTCTTTGGTTGCGCGATTTCATATCAGGCGAATTATTTTTAGATGAACTTTTCTGTATTTCGGAAGTCAATCCAGCAACGTTATGATATTGTAGTTTTTCTCCGAGTATTCTTTTCAGAGAATGCGCGAGAGCCAGGTCGTCTCCGGTCACAAAGGTAAAAGCGTCACCGGTCTTCGAGGCGCGCCCCGTTCTGCCGATGCGATGAGTATAAGCATCCGCGGTGGAAGGCATATCATAATTAATGACATGTGATATCCGTGTTACGTCAATGCCGCGGGCGGCAATATCTGTCGCCACCATAATCTCATAACGGCCGTCACGGAAACCATCCAGCGCCTGTTTGCGCTTCTGCTGGGTGAGATTTCCATGCAGTGAAATAACCTTGTGTCCTGATTTATCGAGCTGCATAGCCAAACTTTTTGCCCTTGATTTTGTCCGCGTAAAAACCAGAACCGATTCCATTTCAGTCTTTTCCAGAATATCCTTGAGCAAGGCTGTTTTAATACCCATCTGGACTGGATAAAATCTATGAGCAACCGTCATTACCGGCGCGGTGTGGCCGATTTGAATAGTGACAGGATTCTGCAAAAGATCCATCGCCAGGCTTTTTACATCGTCGGGCATCGTCGCGGAAAAAAGCAGGGTTTGACGCTTTTTGGGAAGATGCTTGACGATTTTCCGCACATCCGGCAAAAAACCCATGTCAAACATGTGATCCGCCTCGTCGAGCACCAGCACCTCCACATGAGACAAATCAATGGTGCCGCGTTCGATGTGATCAAGTAAACGGCCGGGGCACGCGGAGATAATTTCCACATTGCCGCGCAGCCTGTTTATCTGGTTATGAATGCTTACTCCGCCGTAAACAGCCGCGCTGCGGAGCTTTGTTTTGTGCCCCAGCTGTTTGATCGCTTCGTGGGTTTGTTCGCTCAGTTCGCGCGTCGGAGCGATAATCAGGGCGCGGATACGGCCAAGCGGCTTTTCCATGAAACGCTGTAAAATCGGCAGCACAAAGGCCGCGGTTTTTCCTGTCCCGGTCTGGGCCAGTCCCATAAGATCGCGGCCTTCCGTGACCAGGGGGATTGCCTGTAACTGAATCGGTGTCGGCTTTTGGTAACCAAGCATTTGCACACCGGCAAGTATTTTTTCGTGTAATTCAAACTTCTGAAAACTCATTTTTGTTCCTTTATCTTTTGTATTTACCAGCTATCGGTATATTTGAACCCATCTCGAACCGTTGGGGCTGGTAAAGGCACAGCATTTCACAAGCTTGTTCGCGCCGAAAGTGCCAAGCCGCGAACACGGCATTAAATTTGGATTCTGTCAGATTAGCGGAATTTTCCTGCGCAAGTTTCTGATAAGAAAGGTGGGAAGGCAAATATCTATCGCTATCAGTTGATAGCTCTTCTACACGTATAACTGCCTAATAGCAAGGAATATCTTTATGCTTAATCGCGCGGTTTTTTTTATTACGTTTAGAAACTCAGCTAACGCTAGCCGTCATTAATTTAATTAGCATTAAAAGTATCGCATTTTTTTGGCATTGGCTACTACGGACAATGATTTTAAAATTGACCGATTTTTCGTTATGTGCGAAATTACATCACGGTGGAAAAAAGATAAAGAGCATTGCCTTTATACGGATTGCCAATTTTTGATTGATGCCATAATTTAACCAGAGGGCATTGAAAAGATTCATGAAAGCTCGCTAATTTATATGTCTATTGAACAAATTATTATTATCATAGCCGTATTTCTTGTCATCAGCACGTCCATGAGCAAGTTTTCGGATATAACTGGTGTTCCGGCTTTGTTATTGTTTCTCGGTCTCGGGATGCTTGCGGGATCGGACGGACCGGGCGGTTTTTATTTTGACAATGCATGGTTAAGCCAGGCGATGGGCACAGTGGCGCTGGCCTACATTCTGTTTGCGGGCGGACTGTCTACTGATATACAGTCGGTGAAGATTGTCACCAAGCCCGCCCTGGTATTGTCTACGGCAGGCGTCGTGATCACGGCTTTGCTGGTCGGATTATTTGTGAGATATTTTCTGAACCTCCCCTGGCTCAACGCTTTTTTAATCGGCTCGATTGTTTCTTCCACTGATGCGGCGGCGGTATTCGCCATTCTCCGCTCGAAAAATGTGGGGCTAAAAGAACCGTTAAAACCGCTTTTGGAATTGGAATCAGGCAGCAACGATCCCATGGCCATTTTCCTGACTATCGGATTTATTACACTGTTACAAAATCCGGAAGGTTCTTTGTTTTTGTTGGTTCCTTTGTTTCTTAAACAAATGTTTTTCGGCCTTGTTCTGGGATACGGGCTGGCCAAATTTTTTATCTGGGGCGTCAATCGGATAAAATTATTTTATGACGGCTTATATCCTGTTCTGTCTTTAGGCTGGGTGTTGTTAATTTACGGCGTCACCGCCCAGCTTGGCGGCAGCGGTTTTCTGGCCGTTTATATCGCGGGGCTGGTGCTGGGGAAAAGCCCGTTTATTCATAAAAAAAGTATCTCTCGTTTTCATGATGGAATTTCCTGGCTGATGCATATTCTCATGTTCTTCACCTTGGGGCTGCTGGTGTTTCCCCGTCAGCTCATCCCAATAGCCGGCATCGGCCTTTTAATTTCCGCCGTGCTGATCTTTGTGGCCAGGCCTGTGGCAGTATTTCTTGGGCTTATGTTTTCCCCATTCAGCTTAAAAGAAAAGACATTGATTTCCTGGGTGGGGCTTCGCGGCTCCGTTCCCATTGTCCTGGCTACATTCCCCCTACTGGCCGGATTCGATCCAGATCATTTCATTTTTAACTTGGTCTTTTTTATTGTTATCACCTCCGTTTTATTCCAGGGAACAACAATTCCGCCTGTCGCCCGCCTGTTGAAGGTGGATGCCCCATTGGTGTACAAACGGCAATATTCGATTGATTTTGACGGTTCACTTAAAAGTGATATGAAACTTGAGGATTTTATCGTTCCTTATGGATCAAAGGCGGCTAACCAACCGATATTAAACCTGGGATTTCCCAAAGATATTCTGATAACCTTGATTATCCGTGGAGATGAGTACATCACGCCCCGGGGAGATACCATCCTTGAAGAAGGGGATGTCCTGCTGCTTCTGGCCAGCGATGAAAGCCTGCCAAAGGTCCAGAATATCTTGAGCAAAGGAATTACAAAATAATACAGGTTCTTTTGCCGGAAAACAAATTATAAAAGATGTGTTTTTTATTAGTTTAGTCCGCATTAAATATGTCGCACGCCTGGAAGTTTCCCTGTTCAAAGCCGCGCTGGAACCAGCTTACACGCTGGGCTGAACTGCCGTGCGTAAAGGAATCGGGCACCACGTAACCCCGCGTTTTTTTCTGGAGGTGGTCATCACCCACGGCGCTCGCGGCATTGATGGCTTCTTCGATATCGCCTTCTTCCAGAATATCGCGCTTTTTGCTTGCCTGATACGCCCACATACCGGCCAGGCAATCCGCCTGCAGCTCCATCAAAACGGATAATTTATTGGCTTGTGCCTTGCTGGAGCGCGCCTGCAGTTGAGCTACTTTTTGAATAATTCCCAGTTGTGTCTGCACATGGTGGCCTATCTCATGAGCGATAACGTACGCCTGCGCGAAATCGCCGGAAGCGCCGAAGCGCGAGTGCAACTCATTGAAAAACTCCAGATCCAGATAAATTTTATGATCAGCCGGGCAGTAAAAAGGCCCCATGGCGGATTGGGCAAAGCCGCAGGCGGAATCCACCGCGCCGGAAAATAAAACAAGCTTGGGCTCCTGATAGGTGCGTCCCGCATTATTAAATTGTTCATTCCAAACGTCCTCTGTTTCCGCCAGCACCACAGCAACAAAGTTACGCATATCGTTATTGGCGGTAGGCTGCGCGCTTTCCTCAATCGTAGTGGATGAAGGCAGGCTTTGACCGACCTGCTGTAAGACAATAGTAGGGTCAACGCCTAAAAGGAGGCTCACCACAACAATGGCGACCAGTCCCAGGCCGCTGATTCCTCCCACTTTCACGCCGCGGGAAACACGCATCCCCCGGCGATCTTCCACGTTATCGCTTTGTCTCTCACCTCTCCAGCGCATTTTATTTCCTCTCTGAGATTTTTTTAAATACCGCGTTATTCTAGGTCAGCCTTGGAAAACCTGCAACAGATAATTATGGGAAAGTAAACACTTTAAATCATTGTTGTTTCATACAGAAATCTCCAATTGCCTTAAGGCAGGTTCGCGGCTTGGCCTGCAAAATGAAGTGCGGCGCACTGATTTTTTTTATTTCCACAAGGGGCTTGATTTTTTTAATTTTTTCAGCGCAGGAGGCAGGCACCAGCCGATCATTGAGTGCCTGAAGGTAACAGCAGGGGATTTTTATAGGGGCAAGCCAGTCAGTAACATCAATCTCGTTGATTATTTTCAGCCGGTACTGCATGACGCGTGCGGGGACCTGAGCGTGAACTTTTTCCCAAAGAGGAAGAAATTCATTAATCAGCTTATCATCTCCGATGACAAAACGGAAAAACCCCTTGGGCATATCCGGCTTGATAAGCAGAGGCAGGCGTAAAAAGCGCATAATACGCCAGACTAAAGGCCTTGGCGATTTGGCAAAGGTCGCGCAGAGAATTAAAGCCTTGGCTTTAACGCGTCCCGAACCGATCATTTTGATGGCGACCGGTCCGGAAAAGGATTCGGCAATCACAATGGGCGGATCATCCGCGGGTATCTGTGTTGCCGCGCTTTCGACAGTTTCGTCAAATGAAAGAAGCTTGTCAGCAGGATAGTGGACGATGGTTATTTTTGCGTCTTCGGGCAAAAGCGGCAGCACCGGTTCAAAAGATAATCCTGTGCCGTCCATGCCGGGCATAAAAACAAGATGTTGATTGCGCAAAAACGTCATTTAGTCTAGCGCCTGAACAAATTTATAAGTATGGTGATAATGATACTGAGTAAAATCATGGAAACGATGGGAATAAATATTTTGCTGCGCACGGTTTCAATGCGGATATCGCCCGGCAGTTTGCCGAACCAGTTTATCAGCCAAGGGGCAAACTGGTAAATCAATCCGCTCACAATTAGAATTATTCCCGCTATTATTAACCAACGCGCCATGATTCCTCCCGGATAATCCTTATAACTTTTATTAAAAAAAGAAAATTATAGTAAATTGTCAAGTAAACTTTTTAATAATCAAAAAATTACTTGACTTTAGAAGGGAAGTGTTTAACCATACGGTTAAACCAATTGGTTAAATTATCGGGGTTGACGCGTGTTTAGAAAAAAAATAGATATCAATAATCCCGGCAAAACCGCGGAAAAAATTTTGGCCGCGGCACGTGAAACTTTTGCCGTATACGGTTACGACGGCACACATGTGGAAGAAATCGCGCGGCGCGCCGGCGTGAACAAAGCCACACTTTATTATCAGATTGGTGACAAAGACACGCTCTATGCCAATGTGATTCATCAAGTGCTGGGTAATATTGCGCAAGTTGTCGCCCAGGCTGTTGCCCGAGGCAAGACGCCCGCAGAAAAACTCAGAGCTTATATATTGCTTATGGCGGATGCCGTGGATAAAAATCCGGAATTGCCGCCGATAATGATACGCGAGGTAGCTTCCGGCGGTGCGCATCTGCCGCGGGTCGCCGCCGAAGACATGGCATCGGTTTTGACCGTTCTTTTGGAAATTCTGGAAGAGGGAAAAGAAAAAGGTGTTTTTAACGATGTTGTGCCGTTTCTGGTTCACGCGATGATTATGGGATCCATACTTATTTTTAAATTAGGCACGCCGATTAAGGACAAGCAAATTTGGCTGCCGGAAGAGATTAAAGCCCGGGATAAAAAACTGCCCGGGACTCTCGGCGAAGAGGTGGCCGAGCTGGTGCTCAAGGCAGTGAAAAAGGAGCAGTGACAGTGAAAAGAAGAATCATCATTATTTTTATCGTTCTTTTTATAAGCGTGGGGTTGTTTGTGTATTACGGTCAGAGAAAAAACCGCGCCGGAGAACTTTTCTATTCCGGCACGATTGAGGCCACGCAGGCCGAATTATCTTTCCAGGTGCCGGGGCGTGTTGCCAAAGTTAACTTTAAGGAAGGTCAAAGCGTCCAAAAAGATGAACTAATCGCCGAACTGGACAGAGCCGAACTGGAAGCGCGTTACGGACAAGCCAAAGCGTTAGTTCAATCCGCTTCAGACACACTGGTCAACGCGCAAAAAAATTACGAGCGCTTTGAAGAACTGTTTAGGAAAGGCGTTGTTTCGGAAAAGGAACGTGACAACCTGAAACTTACGTATGAGATAGCGCAGGCAAAACTCGCCGAAGCAAAAGCCTTATTGAAACAGGCATCCGTTTATCTGGACTATACGCAGTTAAAAGCACCCATGGACGGAGTCATTACCAGCCGCAATATTGAGCCGGGTGAAACAGTGACCGCGGGGCGCGAGGTTATCACCGTTTCCGATTTGTCCGGCGTGGAATTGAAAATATTTGTTGAAGAAACACAAATCGGCAAAGTCCGTCCAAATCAGGAAGTTGACGTTACCGTCGATACATTTCCGGGTAAAATTTATAAAGGCAAGATTTCTTTTATTTCCCCCGAGGGAGAATTCACGCCCAAGACCATTCAGACCAAGAAGGAAAGAGTAAAGCTTGTGTACCTGGTCAAGGTGACGATAGACAATCCCCATTATGAACTAAAAACAGGGATGCCCGCCGACGCGCTGCTAAAACCATAAGGAGGAGGCGATGGCCGCGAAGCTCACTAATCCCCCGCCAATGGTTAGCGTCAATCATGTTTCCATGAGTTTTAACCAGGTTGAAGCGCTCAAGGATATTTCTTTTAATGTCGCCGCGGGAACTATTTTCGGTCTGGTCGGTTCCGACGGCGCGGGAAAATCGACCCTGCTGCGCCTTATCGCCACGATGATTAAGCCTGCGCGAGGAGAGATTTATGTGGATGGGTTTAACGTCGTTACCGAAAGGCGCAAAGTTAAAAATATCATCGGTTATATGCCGCAGCGCTTCGGCCTTTATCAGGATTTAACCGTTGAAGAAAACATGGAATTTTTCATGGATATCTTCAATATCCCCCGCTCCGAAAGAAAAAAAAGAAAGGAAAAATACCTGGGATTTTCCAATTTACTGTCCTTTGTAAATAGAGCGACCGGCAATCTTTCCGGCGGCATGAAGCAGAAACTGGGTTTGGCCTGTGTGCTGGTGCACGAGCCGAAAGTGCTGATTCTTGATGAGCCCACCAACGGCGTTGATCCCGTATCCCGCCGCGAATTCTGGGAAATACTGGAAAGCATGAAAAAAGAGGGAATGACCGTACTGGTTTCCACCGCTTATCTGGACGAAGGCGAACTGTGCGATGAACTCGCGCTTATGCATCGCGCAGTTATTATCACCGCGGCCAGTCCGAATAAAATGCGCGGCGATTTTGAAAACCTGGAAGAGGCCATGATTGCGCGCATCCAAGAAGTGGATAAGGATATCGAACATGACACATTCCGATTCTGAGACCATCTCCGTCACCAATCTGGAAAAAAAATTCGGCAATTTTATTGCCGTCAATAAAATCAGTTTTTCCGTTAAAAAAGGCGAGATCTTCGGTTTCTTAGGCTCCAACGGTTCCGGCAAATCCACGACCATCCGCATGCTCTGCGGCATTATCACTCCGACCTCAGGCGGCGGCACGGTAGCGGGGCATGATATCGTAACCGAGCCGGAAGAAGTCAAGCATTCCATTGGCTATATGTCGCAGAAATTTTCTCTCTATGAAGATTTAACTCCCTTTGAAAACCTGCGTTTTTATCTGGGTGTTTACAATGTCCGACCGGATGAGTGGGATGAACGGATTGCCTGGGTATTGAAGATGACGAGACTGGAAAACGCGCGCGACCGTTTGACGAAAGAACTGCCGCCCGGCTGGCGGCAACGGTTGGCGCTGGGCTGTTCGCTTCTACACAAGCCGGAAGTTTTGTTTCTCGATGAGCCGACCTCCGGCGTGGATCCGGTCACCCGCCGCCACTTCTGGAATTTTATCACGCAAATCGCTCATGAGGGCATTACCGTTTTTGTCACCACGCATTACATGGATGAGGCGCAGTTTTGCCAGCGTATCGTTATGATTAACGAGGGCGTGATTGTCGCCTCCGGCACGCCGAAAGAAATTATTTCCGCCGTCTGTCCCGGCAGGCTTGACGCCGATTTGAATGACGCTTTCATCACTTTGATGAAGAGGGTGAAAAATTGAATTTCGTAAGACTGAAAGCTATTATCCGCAAAGAAATTTATCATCTCCTGCGGGACTATCAGAGTCTGTATCTTGCTTTTGCCATACCGTTGATTCTAATTATTCTTTTCGGTTACGCGCTGAGCCTCGACGTGGATAAGGTGGAAACGGTTGTGGTGGATTATGACAAGTCCGCACTCAGCCGGGATTTTGTCCGCAAAATAGATGCCTCACCATATTTTCATCTCGCCGGGCATCTTGACCGCGCGGCCGATGCCGTAAGTTTTTTGGATCGCGATGCCGCCAAGGTGGCGATTATCATCGGTCCCGATTTTATGAAGAACTTGCAGGCCGATAGAGAAGCGCAACTGCAAATACTAATCGAAGGCAGTGACCCAAACTTTGCCGGCATTATCCGCGGTTATCTTACGGTATTTACCGAGCAGTATAATCAAAAAATTCTTTTTGATTTTCTCAATCGTCAGGGCATGACCACAATCAAGCCTCCGGTGGACGGCCGTATCCGCATCTGGTTTAATGAAGATTTGGAAAGCCGCAATTTCATCATTCCCGGCATTATCGCCATCATTATTATGATTGTCGGCGCGCTCCTGACTTCGCTCATTATTGCGCGGGAATATGAAAACGGCACGATGGAAACGCTGAAATCTCTGCCGGTAAAAGCGGGCGAGCTGCTTTTGGGCAAAGCCATCCCCTATTTTTTTATCGGCCTCACGGATGTTTTGATCGCGATGCTTTTGGGCCAGCTTCTTTTCGGCGTGGTGATGAAAGGAAATTTCTTGCTGATGATGCTGGCCACCGCGCTGTATTTATTTGTGGCACTGGCGTTAGGCCTGCTGATTTCCACCGCGACCAAATCACAGCTGGTGGCCAATCAGATGGCGGTTATCATCACATATCTTCCTTCGGTTTTGCTTTCCAATTTCGTTTTCCCGATTGTGAACATGCCGAAAGTTTTACAGATGATTACTTACATCGTGCCGGCAAGATATTATATCGATATTTTGGGAGGCGTTTATCTGCGCGACACGGGCATCGCTTATTTGTGGCCGAGCATGGCTGTTCTGGCGTTTTTGGCAGTTTTGCTTACTTTTTTTAATTATCTGCTTTTGAAGAAGGAAGGGCTATGAGTTGGCTGAGGATAAAAGAACTGGTGCGTAAAGAGTTTATTCAACTGTTGCGCGACAAACGCAACCGGATGGTTCTTTTTGTTTCTCCCCTGATCCAGATGCTTGTTTTCGGCTATGTGGTCAACTACGATATCCGCAATATTAATGTCGCGCTGCTCGACTATTCGCGCACTTATGAAAGTCGCAGTTTTGCCGACGCCTTCACGGGCAGTAAAATATTTCATATCACGCATTATTTGCACAACGAACGGCAGATGGAGGATCTTTTGTTGCGGGGCAAAGTGGATATGACGATAAAAATCGGCCCTGATTTCGCGGGCATCATCCGCAAAGGCCAGAGCGCGCCCGTCCAGATTATTGCCGACGGCTCCATGAGCAACATGGCATCCCTGCGCGTTGCCTACACGATGAGTGTGATTGATAAATTCAATCGGGACACTATCCGCGAACTTTATCCGATGCAGATGAGTTACGGCCATGTGGACGCGCGCGTGCGCACCTGGTACAACCCGAATCTGGACAGCCAGTATTTCTTTGTTCCGGGGATTGTCGCGTTTCTTATCATGCTTCTTTCTCTGCTTCTGACATCCATTGCCATCATTCGCGAAAAAGAAGCCGGCACGATGGAGCAACTTATTGTGACACCGATCAAACCTTCGGAGCTGATTATCGGCAAAACGATTCCTTATATTATCATATCGCTGGGACAAATGGTTTTGGTAATTATTCTGGCTGTTCTTTGGTTTAAAATTCCACTCAAGGGAAGCATTGTTCTGTTGTTTTTCGCCTCCTGCCTTTTTTTGCTCAGCACCCTGGGAACGGGACTTTTTATTTCCACTATCGCCAGCACGCAGCAGCAGGCGATGATGGCGACATTCTTCATTCTGTTGCCTTTTTTTATGCTCAGCGGTTTCGTGTTTCCTATCGTCAACATGCCGGAGGTAGTTCAATGGCTTACGCTCGCTAATCCGTTGCGCTATTTTCTGGTCATCATCCGGGGAATATTTCTCAAAGGCGTTTCCTTGGATGTGCTCTGGCCGCAGTTTTTAGGACTGGCTGTTCTGGGGGGAGTTGTCTTTTCCGGCGCGATCGCGAGGTTTAAGAAGCGATTGGATTAAAAAGGCTAAAGTGAATTGCGAGGCTGAAGGTGATTGGATGGCAAGAAGCAATTGCTCATTGCGAACGCACACCGACTCGCGGATTCGACTTGTTCGCGCAATTAAACTCGGACTAGGAGATCGTTTTCTACCCGCTCATTGATGAAGAAATTTTAATATGACTTCCCATTTTTAGCCTTCTAAAGTTATTAAGGAAACATGTTGCTGAATGTAGTGCCATCCAAAAATCAATCCAGTATTTTGTATAATATTCTTTTATAAATATTTTGGTATGTTATAATGTCAAATAATTAGGCTCTTAAAATAATCCTAAGGAGGGGAAAAATGGCTAAATCAGGTAATAAAATATTGCTGATTATTCTCGCGATTCTTTTACCACCAGTTGCAGTTTTTCTTCACAAAGGCGCCGGCAAAGATTTGATTATAAACATCGTGCTGTGCATCTTTTTCTGGATTCCCGGTATCATTCACGCACTGTGGCTGATAACCAAGTAGGGCGCATAAATTTAACCCATAACGAACGCTATTGAGGCGGGCGTGTGTAGGTTAAGTAGCGTCGGGAAAGGCGGTTAGGTTCATATGAGCAGAAAAGGCGAAAAAATCGGATGGACAGCAGGTTGGCTTGGCGCATTTGTATGGGTCTTTCTTGTTGCCTTTATGTTTCTTTTTCAGGGCAAATTGATAAACGCTGTATCGGGATTGTCATTGTTTGGCGTCGCGGTGTTATGCGTCGTATTTTGTTCCCCGTGGCGTCATCCGGCAACTCGCTATGGGAAACTAATGATATTGCCTTACGTTCTGTTTTTTACTGCTGTTGCTTGGGTTGTTTGGTCATACGGCGGTGTTAATGATTACGGACTTGGTTGGTGGAATTTCTTGTGGCTGGTTGTTGTTTTGATTCCTTTTGGATTATTGGCCGCAAAAAAATGGTCTGATAACGAGGAAAAATAAAAAGCTTGCCACCTATTTTATAAATTTGTCGCTTAGCAGGAAAAAATAAGTGATTTCCACAGCACAATATGGAGAAGTTCTGCAAATCCGTGTGTGCCGTTACCCCGATTTTCCTTCGGCCATGTGGGTGTGTTCCTATCTTGTTGACGGCCTGCTAATTGATACCGGCATAGCGCACACGGCGAAAGAATTCACAGCTTTTTTAAAAGATAAGTATCTGAAAAAGGCTGTCAATACACACTTTCACGAAGATCATGTATCCGCCAACAAATTTCTCCAGGACGAATATGGAATTGAAATATTTGCTCATCCCTTGTCTGTGAATAAAATAAATAAACCGGCAACGCTCTATCCTTATCAGGAAGTAGTGTGGGGCTATCCGGTTCCCAGCGAGGTGAAGCCTCTTGGCAGCTATATTTATTCGGAGAACTATAGTTTTGAGGTTATACCTACCCCCGGTCATGACCTGGGTCATATCTGTTTATTTGAGAAATCGCATGGATGGCTATTCAGCGGAGACCTTTATATAAATACGAAGCCAAAGGTTTGCCGTCTAAGTGACGATATGTGGCAGATTTTGGCTGATCTGGAAAATATCCGCTCGCTCAATCCACAGGTTTTATTTCCCGCACCGACGCATGTCGTATATGAGCCGGCGGCAAAGCTGGATGAGCTGATTGCCTATCTGGAAGAACTTGGCGAGGAAATTGTTGATCTTCACCAAAAGGGAAAGAGCGTCGAGCGGATAAAAGAGGAAATCTTCGGCCCGGAAGATATGTTCGCACAGATGACCCAGCAGCAGTTTTCGTCGCTTAATATGATTAAGTCATTTTTGAAAAATCATTTAGTGTCTTGAAATATAGAAAAACATGCGCATACTAAAGCCCTAATAATTTAAGGAGGCGAAAATGATTGGAGAATTAGACAAAAACACGCTGGAGGCGTTGCTCGAAACAATTCCTGTGGAGTTTTCCGTAATTGATAAAAACGACAAAGTGCTTGCCTGGAATAAACATGAAACCAGAATATTCAGAAGGCCCACAGGGGCGGTAGGACGCAATGTGCGCGATTGCCACCCGAAGGGCAGTCTCAATAAAGTAGAGACAATTCTGGCGGAAATGAAAGCGGGCAAAAGAGACAAGGCGCGTTTCTGGATAGATTTACCCCTGAAAGACAAAGACACGCCACAAAAAATTATGATTGAATATTACGCGCTTCGAGACGCGGCGGGCAATTATCTGGGATGCCTCGAAGCTTCGCAAAATATAACGGAAATTCAGAATATCACCGGCCAAAGACGTTTGTTGGATTAGTTTTTTATCCAATCGTGTATAGATTAGGCAAGGACAATGCGGTGATCGGTAGTATTGTGGAAGACATGTTCGCGCAGGCAACCCAGAAGCAGTTTTCCTCGCTCAATATGGTGGAATCGTTTTTGAAGGATTATCTTTAATATATTAAATCAGCGGTGCGGCTTTTAGTATATTTCCTGAAAGAGATTTTAATATTTTCACCGATTTCCTTTTGCCCTATTGTGTGTTTTGCAAAGCATTTGACAGTTTTTTTCAGAAGTGGCACCACCTTTTATCCATGCCGTTACATGGTCAGCATCCATTTCATTAAGCTTCCAAATCTTATTTTTGTTGGCATCGTGTCCAATGGAACAAAGCGGACAGTTTGATTCATTTTTCGCTTCGGCTTTTTTAGTCTGTGATGCATACACGAAATTTTTTGTTGCATCATCAAATACTCGTATTTCCAGTAATCTCGTATCTGTTGAACCACCAAGGATGTACTCAAAGATTCCCTTTTTGCTTTTGACATATGGATCAGCGTAGAGTTTTTTTACTTCGGCTGATACTTTCGCGGGATTATACGCTTTCGAGTGATACTTTTCGTATAGTTGTCCCCACTCAAGTCCGCGCATCTCGCTTTTAACATCAATAAATACACTAGAAATCCAATCAACTACACTGTTAAAATATTTTTTTAATTCATTGATATTTTCGTCAAAGCGATGACGGCTCATATAATCGCCGATATTACCCTTGCTAACCCAATCAAGTGCGCATTCCAAAAATTCTTGCCGGTTGGCACTGCCTTTTATATATGCACTCCATTTTTGGATGTTGGCGTTTTGGCTATTGCTGAACTCCGCTTTGGCAAGCGTCACAAACGGGCCAGAATACACTGCATTGAGTAGTTCCTGGTCATTAAGTGGAATGCCGGCGATATTAATTGTTTTAAACCATTCTTTTATTTCGCTTTCCGTCCCTTCACATTCATAAATGATTAGAGACGTTTTCAATATCTTGGCTTTTTTGTCTTTTGCCATACCACCAAAATATTGCTCCATGCCGTTTTCGTCTTTGATGGCAAATTTGTCGGTTATGAATCTTCCAAGACTGGTGATGCGCTGTTGTCCGTCTAGAACTTCAAGCTTGCTGTCGCTTACTTTATTGAAATAAATCAATCCTATTGGATATCCTTTGAGGACTGATTCAATTACGGCTATTTCTTTTTTGCCGCCGTCAGAAGCGTAGATATAGTTGCGCTGATACTCCGGCTGAATAGTAAGTTTGCCAGATAAACCGAATAGCCCTTTGCCCTCAAGTTCGTTATAGACGAACCCTTCACAAATATCCTTAACAGTAATGTTAGTTTGTAAAGCTGTTTTCATATTATTTCCTCTTATGTTTGATGAGTATTCTTGCGTACATAGCCTTAGGTGATCCGTTCACCATGATTACCCCACGTGCATTTAAGTCGTTAGCGTTAGGATAATCTGCAGTAGTATATTTTTTTATTTTGTATGGATCATCATTGCGTTGCGTTACACCCAAAATCTCAAACTGATCAGGATTATATTTATCCAAAAAACTAATTGGCACAGCCATAACGCCGTCATAGTCGTTCGGAATTGCGTCAGTAAACGGTACTTCGATGGCATCGTAATTGTCGTATTTGTAGTATTTTTTTTTGCCCTTAATTTCTTTGTGTTTGCTGTATTTCAAATTATCTTTCATTGTCATAAGCGGCAATTGTTGATGGCGACGTCCGTGTTCGAGGTTGGTAAACCAGCAAACATTGCGGAATTTGACTAAACCTGTTTTTGCATCATAAACTCCCGAAGCGAAATCGCGCGTATTTGGTGTAAAAAAATACGCGTTACCAGCATGAAAACCATTTCCTAACCACAGCTTATTATTTTTTATGAGCGGAAATATTTCTTTGTAGGTAATTGCACTCATACTTCCAATAATGACGAACTTTTTGTTGTAATCAAATAGCTGTTTAACATATTCGCGAAATAGTGAAAATGGCGGATTTGTTATGACTATATCGGATTGCTTAAGGAGGTCTATGCATTCATCGCTACGAAAATCTCCGTCGCCCTCTAGCGGTGTCCACTCGTTGTGCTTGTTTTCCTTTAACTGCAAGGCAACGTCCTTCAGGTTGAATTCGCCGTCACCGTCTATGTCGTGCACTTCGTTGATAATAAACTTGTTGGCATTTATTTTCGGGCGGCCTTTTGATTTTGGCAGGGTTTTGTCGTCGCCAAATAACGACAATTGCGTATTGGCTATGGGCGAGGGCTTATAGCTGGTGGTGATGAGCCGTTTCAATCCAAGCTTGCTGAAATTTAGCACAAAATAGCGAAAGAAATTGCTCTCGAACGGATCATCGCAATTGCAATACACTACCTTGTCTCGGAATACATCGGGATCGAATTCCAGATATGCTTCAATCTCTTTTTGAATATCGCCGTATTGAGTATAAAACTCGTCGTTCTTTGCCCTTTTTGCGTTTGTAAGATATATGTTTGCCATGTTGTCTACTTTTTTGAATTTAATAGTTTAATATTAAACAACAATCAACCCGTCATTTTTACTTCCGGTGATGGTTATTTCCATTTTTTGCAATACTGCACAAAAGCCCGCCGTTTTGGCAGGCGCTGGATTCAAACTGTAAAGTCGGGTGGCCGATTTTGAATTTTTGCCAGAGCACGGTTCTTACTTTTTCGGCCAGCTCATCAACTTTGCCCAGCATCTGATCGGGGACTGTTACATGCGCGGCCAGCGCGATGCTTTCCGCGGAAGGATTCCAGACATGCAAATCGTGAATTTCGCTGATGCCTTCGATTGCTTCCAGCGTGTTTTTGATTTCGGCGAGATTTATGCCCGGCGGCGTCGCGTTCATCAAAATCAGAAAGCTGTCTTTGAGAATGCCCCAGCCGCTGTAAATAATCAGGGCGACAATCAGCCAGGAAAGCACCGGATCCAACCAGTACCATGGTTTAAAAAGCCACAAAACACCCAGCGCGACGACGGCAAGCGACGTGGCGGCATCGGCCATCATGTGCAGAAATGCGCTTTTCATATTGAGGTTTACTTTGGCGCCGGAATGCAAAATAAGCGCGGAAAATAAATTGCCCGCGAAGCCCAAAAGTGCGATCCAGATTACAATTTGTCCGCTAATCGCTCTGGGCGCGATAAATCTTTGCCATGCTTCAATTGCGATGTAGACGGCCGCCGCGTAAAGAATAGCCACGCTGATCAAAGCGGCGAAAATTTCCACGCGCTTGTAACCGAAAGTCTGTTTGTGAGTGGGAGCGCGCCTGCCGATAAGCAGGGCGGCATAATTAATTACCAGCGAGATAAAATCACTTAGGTTATGCAAAGCGTCACTGATGAGCGCCATTGAGCCGGAAACGATCCCGCCCCAGATCTGCACTATGGGAATTAAAAGGTTGATGACTATAGCGGTCAGAAGTCGTCTGCCCCATGATGCCTGGGTGTCTGTGTGATGATGTAAATGAGTGCTCAACGATTAATCCTTTATATAAGGTTAAGCAGCTATTTCTTTGCCGCCCAGCGCCTTGAGCGCCGCGTCAATGGCCGCGTGACTGCCGAAAAGAATAAGCTGATCCGCGGCATGTAGCACAAAATCACTCGGCGGATTGGTAATCGTTTCGTTGTTGCGGATGATATTGATAATCATCGCGCCGGTCTGCGCTTTGAGGTCAATATCCTTGATACTTTTGCCGATGCTGGAATTGCCTGCGGCTATATAACAGGTATCGATTGTTCCTTGCGCCAGAATCTGGCTGATCTGGTCGAATGCTTCCTGCGAGAAGCGAACCTGTCGGAAGACGCCGTAGGATTTATTACGGATGATATTGCCTTGTGTCAAAATAATGCTGTTGGGAACGTGGAACATTTTTAAAACGCGGCTGAAAATCTGAATAGAAGTTTCAAATTCTTCCGGGATGATATCATCGGCGCCGAGTGCCTGCAATTCCTCGATATCCGTCACGTATTTGGTGCGCACGATGACGTGAATATTTGGATTAAGCGATTTGGCGACGCTCAGCGCGCACTTGGTCAGAAAGCGGTCGGAAATGGCAATAACCAGAACGCGCGCTTTTTCCACGCCCGCGTGCTTAAGAATTTCCGTGTTGGAGCAGTCGCCCCAGATAATATTTTTTTCACTCGCCTTCTGCATGTCGCGGATATGGTTATAATTAAGATCAACTATTACGTAATTGATAGAGGTTTCCTTTAAGACTTTTACCAGGTTTCTGCCGTTCAATCCCAGTCCGCAAACAATGACATGGTTTTTCATTTGCTGCTCGTGGGGTGAAATCGACTGTTGAGGAATAAAAAATCTTTTACCATTAAGAATATGATAGGCCAGAGCGATTAATAACGGCGAAACGATAAAAGCCAGAACCGAAGCGCTGATAAAGGTCTGATAAGCATATTCGGAAATGATGTTGTTTTTGAAACCCTGCAGGGCCAGAACGAAGGAAAATTCGCCGATTTGCGACAAAGTAACACTGCTCAAAAAAGTGGTGCGCCAGGGATATTTGAGAAATTTTACCAAACCGAAAACTATTGACGCTTTGAGCAAAATGATCAGAAAAGAAGCAGCCAGGATGAACGCGTAATTTTTTAAAGCGAAATCCAAATCCAAAATCATGCCGAAGGAAACAAAGAAGATGGACAAAAATATGTCTCGGAATGGATTGATGTCGCTGATAATCTGGTGTGTGAAATCCGTGTCGGAAATGGCCAGCCCCGCCAGAAAAGCTCCGATGGCCAGTGATAATCCCAACGCGTGCGTAAGCCAGGCGACGCCCAGTGTGATCACAATCGAAGTGATGACAAAAACATCTCTCATCCGCATGTTGGCAAGACGCTCCAGCACAAAAGGAATAATGTAACGCGCCGCGACAAGAATGGCCACAATGATCAAAATTGATTTTGCGAGCTTCCAAATTATGATGCCGGCAGTCGGGCCGCTCTCTCCCGCGAGAAAGGGAATCAGAAGCATCATCGGCACAACCATGATATCCTGAAACAAAATAACGCCGATGGAAATTCTCCCCTGTGGTGATTCTTCATCACCGCGGTCTTTGAGCATTTTTAAAACCAGCGCGGAAGAACTGTGCGCTAAAATGAATCCGAGGAATACCGCCTGCTCTAAACTCATTTGCGCGATAAGCCCGATGAAGACACCCGCCAGAAAAGTGAAAAACACCTGAAGACCTCCGGAAAGTATGAATTCCGACAAGTGTTTGAGAAAGCGCGATAAAGAAACCTCGATTCCTATGGTAAATAACAATAAGGCGACGCCGATTTCCGCCATGAGTTGAATGCCCGCGGTATCAGTAAGTAATCCCAGGCCGAACGGGCCGATGATGATTCCGGTTATTAAAAAACCGATAATGGAGGGAAATTTTAATTTATTGAAAAGATAAATAACAGGTATGGAAAAACCGAGAATAATTAATAGCTTACGAAAAAATATCAGTCCGTCCACAAAACGCCCCATTATTATTTTTGCATTAACAAACTGCAATAGGCGAAAAGCATTTGCCTATCCTAATGAAAAGTTTTGTTTTTCTTTTTATCATTGATGACAAATTTTGCCAAGAAAACATGTATTTTGTTAAATTTTTTTTATTGACAAATAAGCGGGGAAAGCCTATTATTTAGTCAGTTTAATTGGTTGTGGGGTTATGAGCATAATTTCCATCGCGATAATTATTATCAGCATCATCATAATTAGCTTCCCTATAGGAAGCCTGGCGGTGGAGTAATGTAAAAGCGCAACAATATAATAAAAACCGAAATCCGCTGTCAGGGAAACCGGCAGCGGATTTTTTTTACTTATTTAGGAGAGAGGAACAATATGACAAAAAATCAAATTTTAGTTTATGACACGACGCTCAGAGACGGCACGCAGGGTGAACAGACGAGTTTCTCGGCGGAAGAGAAGCTGCGTATCGCCCAACGGCTTGATGAAGTTCGCTTCCATTATATTGAGGGGGGATGGCCTGGTTCCAATCCTAAGGATATGCGCTTTTTTGAAATGGCGAAAAATGTGACGTTTCAAAACTCCCGCCTGACGGCGTTTGGCTCCACGCGACGTCCGCGAACCAAGCCCCAGGTTTGTCCGAATCTGAAAGCTTTAATTAATGCTGGTACACCTGCCTGCGCGCTGGTTGGAAAATCCTGGGATTTGCACGTTACGGAAATTCTGAAAACAGACTTGGAAGAAAATCTGGCCATGATTGCCGATTCCATCGAGTACCTGAAATCTTTGGGCAAAGAAGTTTTGTTTGACGCGGAACATTTCTTTGACGGCTATAAAAACAATCCCCGCTACACGGTGAAAGTGGTGAAAGCCGCGCTGGATGCCGGCGCGGACATAATTGTTCTGTGCGATACCAACGGTGGCTCCATGCCATATGAAATAGCCGGTATTGTGAAAAAAATCAGTTCTTATCTTCCCATGGAAAAAACGGGTATTCACACGCACAATGATTGCGGGCTGGCTATAGCCAACACGCTGGTTGCCGTGTGCGAAGGTGTAAAGATGGTGCAGGGGACAATCAACGGTTTCGGAGAAAGATGCGGCAATGCCGATTTGATTTCCGTTGTGGCCAATCTGCAATTAAAAATGGGCAAGAATTGTCTGCCCGCGGAAGCAATCAAGCAACTGACAAGCCTTTCGCATTACGTCAGCGATGTGGCTAATGTGCCCCCGCTGAATTCCCGACCGTTCGTCGGCCGCAGCGCTTTCGCGCATAAAGGCGGTGTGCATGTAAGCGCTGTCGTAAAAAATTCTTTGGCTTATGAACATATTCAGCCGGAACTGGTAGGCAATAACCGCCGCGTGCTGGTTTCCGATCTGGCGGGTAAAAGCAATATCGAATACAAAGCCAAGGAACTGGGTATCAATTTGGCAAAAGACGAAACAACAATTAAAAAAATCGTCCAAGAAGTTAAGAATATGGAAGATAAGGGTTTTCAGTTCGATTCCGCGGACGGGTCTCTTTCCGTGTTGATGAAAAAGGCGATAGGCCAGTTTGTTGAACCTTTTACTTTGGAAAGCTTTAATGTTGTCACATCACGTTCGGAAGAAAAGCCCTGTCTTTCCCAGGCGACGATTAAAATCTCTGTGGATGGCGAGGAGGAGTTGACGGCGGCGGAGGGAAACGGCCCGGTAAACGCCCTGGATCACGCCTTGCGTAAAGCACTGACCAAATTTTATCCTCAAATCAAGGATATGCATTTGGTTGATTTTAAAGTGCGCACGCTGGAAGGTTCGGAAGGCACGGCCGCGAGTGTCCGTGTTCTTTTGGATTCTACCGACGGAGAAGATATCTGGAGCACGACCGGAGTTTCGGAAAATATCATTGAGGCGAGCTGGCAGGCTCTTGTTGATAGTATTGAATATAAACTGAGCAAGGACAAAAGAAACGGCAAGCAGATTTCCACATAATTTTTCTCAATCATTTTGATAAGTTTTAATTGCCAGGAAATAAAATTGCTGATATACAAACTGTTATGAAAAAAACGCAGACGCGTGAATATAGTCATGATAGCCATAAACAGCCAGAATCCGCAGATGCGCTTAATCAGAAAAGCAGCGGGTGTACTGCGCGCGGGCGGCGTCATTATTTATCCGACAGATACCGTTTATGGTTTGGGATGCAGTTTGTCCAATAAAAAGGGAATCGAAAGAATTTACGAGCTGAAAAAAAGAAACAAGAAGAAACCGCTGAGTTTCGTTTGCTCGGATTTGAAGCATATCAGCCAGTACGCCAAAGTTACTGACTATGCTTACAAAACGATGAAGCGCCTCCTGCCGGGAGCCTATACGTTTATTCTGGAAGCTTCGCGCCTGGTGCCGAAAATTATTCTACCGAAAAGATCGACTACGGGAATCCGCGTGCCGGACAATCAAATTTGCCTTGCTTTGATCAGAGAGTTGGGGGAACCGATTATCAGCACCAGTGTAAAAACGGCGCAGGGAGAATCCCTGGGCGATCCTTCTATTATCAAGGAAAACTTTAATCGTGTGGTTGACTTAATTATCGACGGCGGTATGATTATGCCGGAGCCGTCCAGTGTCATCAGCCTAGTTGATGACAACATTGAAATTATCAGAATTGGCAAAGGCGATATCAGCGCCTTTCAATAATATACGCAGTCAGGCGGTTATTTCTGCGCGTTGAATAAACTCTAGTCAAAGAGGAGATTCGCGCAAGATTTCCGCCCGACAAAAAGGACATTTATGAAACATACGATGCTCGTGAACGCCGTGCATAAAGAACAGATGCGCATGGCGACGGTTAACGAAAAGGGCAAGCTCATTGAATTTAATATTCAGATGTCGGTTCGGGAGCCGATTACCGGAAATATTTACAAAGGCAAAGTGCTCAAAGTGGAGCGCGGTCTGCAGGCAGCCTTTGTTGACTATGGAGGCGGAAAAGACGGTTTTCTTCCCCTGAAAGACACGAGTGCAGAGTACTTCACTCCGCCGGGCAGCGGGCAAGAAGGCGGCACAGCCACGCTTAAACCCGGACAGGAAATTATTGTGCAGGTCTTAAGAGAGGCCAGTGGCAATAAAGGAGCCCTGCTGACTTCTTACATATCCCTTCCCGGTAGATATTTGGTTTTATTGCCCAACCGGCCGGGGATCGGTATTTCCCGTAAAATAGAAAGTGAAGAAGACAGGGAAAAGATAAAGAATCTTGTCAAACAGATCAAGCTTCCGGCCGGTATGGGATTTATCGTCAGAACGGCGGGAATCAACCGCACCAAGCAGGAAATTCAGCGCGATTATCAGCTACAGATGAGGCTGTGGAAAGAAATCCACAAAAAAGCGTTGAACAGCAAAGCTCCTCTACTTATTTATCAGGAAACAGACTTTGGCGTGCGCAGTCTGCGTGATTACCTGACGCCGGACATTGGTGAGATTTTAGTTGATGATTTGGATACGTTTCGCAAGATGCGCGCTTACTTGAAAGCAGTTACTCCGCGCCAGGTAAAGATACTTAAACATTATAAAGACAAAGCCCCTATTTTTGAAAAATTTCAGCTGGAAGAACAAATACGCGTTATTTATCAGGAGCGCGTCGAGCTGAAATCCGGCGGTTATATTATCATAAACCCGACGGAAGCCATGATTACTATCGACGTCAATTCCGGCCGCGGTTCGAGTAAAAGAAACATAGAAGAGACGGCTTTTAAAACAAATATAGAGGCATGTGAAGAGATTGCTCGGCAATTACGCCTGCGCGATTTGGGCGGACTGATTGTCATTGATTTCATCGATATGATGGACAAAAAGCATATCGCCGAAGTGGAAAAAGCTTTTAAAAAAGCGCTCAGCATCGATCGGGCGAGGATTCAGCTTGCGCGCATTTCCAAATTCGGCTTGCTGGAATTGTCAAGACAAAAGAAAAAATCCACGATTCAGGAAATCAGTTATATCAAATGTCCTTATTGCGCCGGAAGCGGTTTGCGGCCTTCTCTGGAATATGCCGCTCTGAGAGCATTTCGCAAAATTGAATCCGAAGCAGTCAAAGGAATGTATTCCGATTTGAAAGTTGTTCTGCCGCATGAAATCGCCAGTTACATCCTTAACAATAAAAGAAGTAAGTTAATAACATTGGAATCAACTTGTGGTCTTACTCTGCATATATCCGGAAGCACAGAAATGGCCTGGGACAGCCTGGATATTAAAAAAACCATCAAGGAAACATCCGGGGAAAACATGGATGAATTTGCACATGAGCATGAGACAGCAGAGATAATTAATTTTTCCGGCGATGATAGGAAAGACACTGGTAAAAGAAAATCGCGTCGCCGCCCGCGTCACAAGAAAAAGAAGACACTAGAAACTAAAAGCGAAGAAAAATCTCTGTTTGATTTCTCGGGTGTTGCCAGAGAAGCTTTTCCTGTGCTCGTGCCCCCTTCTGGGTCAGTGGTGCCTGTTGATGTCACTTCCGGGGAAGGCGCGAAACCGGAAAATGAAAGTGATGAAATGCGCACCTCTGCGGATACTGATGGCACTGATAATAATTTTTGAATTTTTTCATTGTTTTGCCCGATTTCTGGAGTATCCAGCATTTATTTACCTGCGGCTAAATCTTTAGACCTTTTAGTGGCTGCTTCCACCGCGGCAAGCAATGTTTCTCTTAATTTACCCTCGCGGAGGACTTTCAGTCCGGCGGCGGTTGTACCGCTAGGAGAGGTTACCATTTCTCTCAATTCAGATGGGCTTTTGTCGCTTTGCAGGCATAAACGCGCCGCGCCGAGCATTGTCTGCGCGGATAATTTTGCGGCCAAGTCTCGTGCAAGACCAACTTTTTCTCCCGCGTCAATCAGCGCTTCAATAATCATAAAAAAATAAGCCGGGCCGCTGCCGGAAAGGCCCGTTACGGCATCCATATATTTTTCTTCGACTTCAAAGCTAAGACCCAGTGCGTCAAAAATAGCGCGGGTCATTGTAAGGTCGCCGGTTGTAGCGTATACTCCCTTGGCCACAGCCGTTGCCCCTTCTCCTACCATCGCCGGTGTGTTAGGCATTACTCGTAAAACACGTGTTCCTTTCAATAAAAAAGATTCAATGAACGAAGTTGTTATTCCCGCAGCAATGGAGATAATAATTTTGGATTCATTGACCACAGGTGAAATATCTTGCAGAGTTTCTTTCATGTTTTGCGGCTTAACGGCAACAATAATTATATCTGCGTTTTTGGTTGCCTGTTTGTTGTCGGAAGAAACAAGGATGCCCATTGTGGAGGCAAGAAAGCCCAAGCGGTTAGAGTCAACGTCAGTTACAATAACGCTTTTTTTAAGGCACAATCTTTTCTCCAAGAGTGCCTGAGCGATAATACTACCCATTTTCCCACCGCCGATAACGGCTATTTTTTTTCCTTTTAGCATGACAGGATTCTCCTTTTGTTCATGATCATTAATGCAATTAAATATCCCGTTGTGTCAATATAAATTGTCCGGGGAAAACATTATTAGATTGCTTGAAATCATTGTTATATGATACGTGTCTTACATAAGGGGAAACTTGGTTATGCTGAAATACTTTAGCGTTGATTCCACGAAAATTACCTGCTGGATTAATAGCCGGGGTTTCGGTGATCATGAAAAAAGCATGCTTTTCATTCACGGCTCCGGCGGAGAGCATAGTTTGTGGACTTTTCAGTACGCCCGCTTGAATAAAAATTTCAATATAATCGCGGTTGACCTTCCGGGGCACGGCTCTTCGGAAGGCAGCGGTGAAAGCGATGTAAATGTTTACGGCCCCTGGGTGAAAAGGCTCCTTGATGTCTTACAACTGAAAAACGTTATCATTGCCGGGCATTCGCTCGGCGCGGCGATCGCGTTGACGTTTGCCGCGGATTTTGGCTCGATGATAAACGGGGTTGTATCTGTCGGCGGCGGACTGAAAATGCCCGTTAATCCGGCGATTTTTGAATTGTTAAAAAAGGACCCGGAAACCGCCTTTGAACTCATGTGCAAGTTTTCTCTGGCGAAGGAAAACAGAATAAAGCTTGCCGAACCACTGAAAAAAAGCATGGCCGCGGCAAACATCGAGGCGTTATATAATGACCTAGTTGCCTGTGACAAAATGGATTTAACGGACAAAGTGAAAAAAGTTAATTTGCCGTCACTGATTATGTGCGGCGAGGAAGATAAAATGACGCCGCCTCAATTATCGCAAGATATTGCCGCCAATATTAAAGGGTCAAAAACCTGTTTCATAAAAGGCGCCGGCCATATGGTGATGATGGAAAGGCCGGAGGAATTTAATAACGCTTTAATTACATTTGCTCAATCTTTTTCGTAAAAAAATAAATTTTAATTATAAAAAATATGAGGGATTATGTTTGTCATGCAAAATTTTATTATTGCTTTGGCCAAAATCATTGATATCGCTTTAACGATTTATATGTGGCTTATTATTCTTCGCGCGGTAATTTCCTGGGTAAACGCCGACCCTTATAATAAAATTGTTATTTTTTTATATCGGACAACTGAACCTGTTTTGCGTCCCGTGCGCCGTTTTTTGCCCGGGCAGAATATTGGAATTGATTTTTCACCGGTTGTCGTCATCCTGGTGATTCTTTTTTTGCGGTATTTTTTAGTGGAAACCATTATTCAGTCGGTTCGCTACTTTTGACACAAATAGGAAAAGTTATTTATGGTTACAATAAGAGAATCAAAAAATGGCCTTACTTTTGAAGTGCGTGTAACACCTCATGCCTCCCGTACGCAGATAGCCGGTATTGAGGATGAAGCGTTAAGGGTCAAAGTCACGGCGCAGCCGCGTGAAGGAGAAGCTAATGCCGCCTGCGTGGTAATTCTGGCTAAATCTCTTGGCCTGAAAAGAGGGCAAGTGGAAATTATCTCCGGCGTCAAATCAAGAAAAAAAATTGTGCTGGTAAAGGGTACCAATATAAAAGATTTGGAAGAAAAGATAAAAAAGTTTGCTTGCTGTTAGAGCGCTGTTGCCTGTTTTGAAGCATTTACGACTAAAAAAACCGAAAAAATAAAGCAGAGATGCTTGTTGACTGGCAGTCATAAGTTCCCGTAAAAAATGATAAATAGGGATTGACAAACCATTTAACCTTATATTAAGGGTTACAATCACACTACAACAGAAAGGGAGGGTTGGGTAAATGAAGTGTTTTAAAAAAAGCATTTTTGTGTCGGCAATAATCTTCTTTTTCACTGTGTTTTTTTGGACAGCCGTCTTTGCTGCCGATGATGAAATCAGAATCGGTGTCATTGGTCCGATGAAATTCGTCCAGGGTATAGGCCATTGGAACGGCGCGCTGATGGCTGCAGAAGAAATTAACGCCAAGGGAGGCGTTAAAGTTGGTAAAAAAATGATGAAAATCAGACTTATTCAAGCTGATTCCAACGAATTCTTAAGCGTCACTGATGCAACCAATGCCATGGAACGTCTGATTACTAAAGAAAAGGTACACTTTGTTGTTGGTGGTTTCCGCACGGAAGCAGTGTTTGCCATGCAGGATATTGCCATGGACAGGAGAATCATTTTTATCGGCTGCGGCGCGGCAACGGATGAACTCTGTGGCAGAGTGGCGAAATATTACGATCAGTACAAATATTTCTTTCGCATGACACCGTACAATTCTACCTGCCTTGTAAGAGCGGCGTTTATCCATGTGGCGACCGTTGGTGCATTATTGAAAAAAGAATTAGGGATAGAAAAGGTTAAGGTTGCTTTGGCGGCGGAGAAGGCTCAATGGGCGGACGTAATGGTTCCGATAACCCAGGCCTACGTGCCCAAAATGGGGATGGAATTGGTCGGTGTCTGGAGACCGTCTCCGGTAGCCACGGATGTTTCCGCGGAACTTTCGGCAATTCAGCGTTCCGGCGCGCACATTATTTTCACGGTGTTTTCTTCTTCGGTCGGTATTCCTTTTGCCCGTCAGGGCGGTGAGTTAAAGATTCCCGCGATGCAGGTCGGTATCAATGTGGAAGCGCAGAAAGCGGAATTCTGGCAGGCAACGCGTGGCCATGGCAACTATGTTTTTACCAGTGCTACTTATGCCGAAGGTGTTGAACAAAACGAATACACTTTACCTTTTGTCGAAGGTTACAAGAAAAGATTTGGCGAAGTGCCGACTTATACCGCTGGTACTTATGATGCAGTCAGGTTTGCTCTTGCGGAGACCATTGAAATGGTTGGTACCCTTGATTCTGATACGATAGTGGCCACTTTGGAAAAGCGCGTTTATAAGACTACCCCCAGCACCATCAAATACACGGTAGATAATTTAGGCAGGCCTCTGCATGATATCACTTTTGGTCCCGGCTACGCGACCGGTCTTGGTGTGCAGTGGCAGGATGGTAAGTTGGTTGGTGTGTGGCCTAATCATTGGCAGCCGGCCCCCGGTGTTGATGTTACCTATAAAGGCATGAAACCGATTAAAATCCCACCTTGGATGATTGAATATTACAAAAAGAAAAAATAAGAAGAGGCTTTTTTGCCCGCCCCGTTGCCGGGGGCGGGCATTTTTTTGTAAAAAAATTAAGAGAGCAAGTTGCAATTTTTAGTATTAATGCTTTGTTTGATTAAACAAAATCGTTCAACGCGTTTAAAAAAATAACGGTAAATTTAAAATTTATTGCATTTTTTTTTAAAACAAGTGATTCAGCTTCCGTCTTGGTTTTGTATTTTAAATGTTTTAATTTAGCAAAAAAAATATTGACAAACACGTAAAGCTTCACTAAAGCGTTCAATTATCCAACAGACAATAAACAGAAAGGAGGAGTATTTGTAGTAAATGAAATGGCTTAAAAGTAATGTTTTTGTTCCAGTGTTAGCTTTTGTTTTCGTTATGTTCTTCTGGGCGACAGCTTTTGCTGCCAGCGATGAAATCAGAATCGGTGTCATTGGTCCAATGAAGTTTATACAGGGCAAAAGCCAGTGGAATGGTGCAGTGATGGCTGCTGAAGAAATTAACGCCAAAGGTGGTGTTAAAGTTGGCAGTAAAATGATGAAAATCAAACTTATACAAGCCGATTCTAATGAATTTTTAAGCATTACGGATGCTACCAACGCGATGGAGCGCCTGATTACCAGAGACAAGGTGCACTTTGTTGTGGGCGGTTTCCGTACAGAAGCGGTGTTTGCCATGCAGGACATTGCATGTCAGAATAAAGTAATCTTTATCGGTTGCGGCGCTGCATCAGATGAACTCTGCAACAGAGTGGCCAAGTACTATGACCAGTACAAGTATTTCTTCCGCGGCACACCTTTCAATTCTACCGCCTTGGTAAAAGCTGCTTTTTCTCATGTGGGTAGTACCGCCGAAGTACTGAGAAATGAATTGGGAATCACAGGTCCAATTAAGGTTGCCTTTGTCGCGGAAAAGGCCCAATGGGCGGATGCAATGGTTCCTGCTGTTCAGGCTACTCTTCCCAAGATGGGTATGGAACTGGTCGGCGTCTGGAGACCGTCTCCGGTAGCTACGGATGTTTCCGCAGAGCTATCGGCCATTCAGCGTTCCGGCGCGCAGATTATCTTCACATTCTTTTCCTCTTCGGTGGGGATTCCCTTCGCCCGTCAGGCAAACGAGCTGAAGATTCCCGCTATGCAAGTAGGCATCAATGTGGAAGCGCAGAAAGCGGAATTCTGGCAGGCAACGCGCGGTCAAGGCAATTATGTTATTACTTCCAGCACCTATGCCCGTAATGTGGAATGTAATGAGCTTACAAAACCTTTTGTTGAAGCTTACATAAAAAGATTCGGTGAGGTACCGACCTATACTACCGGTACTTATGAATCTATTAAAATGTCTCTTGTCGACACTATTGAAATGATCGGTACCCTTGACCCCGATAAAATAGTGGCAACCTTAGAAAATCGCGTATATAAGACCCCTCCCAGTACAATAATGTATGTGAAAGATAATCTGGGAAGACATACCCATGATCTAAAATTTGGACCTGGGTACGCAACGGGCATTGCTTCACAATGGCAAGATGGTGAGTTTGTCGGTGTTTGGCCTAATAAATGGAAGCCAGCGCCCGGTGTAGAAGTCACTTTCAAGGGCGTGAAGCCGATTAAAATTCCACCCTGGATGATTAAGGCTTACAAAAAGTAAGCAATAAGCAGCAAAACAACAAATAATCAGCAACTAACTATTCATGTCATGGTTCGTTCATCGCTTATTAAGAAAGCGGTGGACGAATACCATGTCTATTAAAAATAGAGAGGTAATCATAATGTCTATTATATTAGACATCATTGTCATGGGTTTGATCAAAGGCAGCATTTACGCTCTTTTGGCTATCAGTTTTTCCCTTATCTTCGGTGTGGCGCGCATCGTCAATATTGCGCATACCGCCTTTTACATGGTTGCGGCCTATTGTATTTATACGGTAACCAACTATATGGGATGGTCTGCTGTTCCGGCTATGTTTGTTGCCGTTATTTTGTCCGTGATCCTGGGAATGGTCATCTATAAGGTATTTCTCAACCCCATCCGGGAGCATGAAGGCGCCGTATTGATAGCGACAATGGCCATAGCAATGGTATTTCAGGAAGTTATGACCTTGTTCTTTTCAGGCTCTTTTTTGAGTGTCCCCAATCTTATTGACGGTTACTTTATTATTTTTGGCGTGAAGGTTTTTTACCAGCAACTTTTGACGCTTTGCGCGGCCGCCCTTGTTATGGTAATATTGATGATATTTTTGTTCAAAACCAAACTGGGTTTGGCCCTTCGTTCCACTGCTCAGGACAGGGAAGTAGCCAATCTAATGGGGATAAATGAGTCCAAAGTGGCCATGATCACTATGGGAATTGCCATAGGACTGGCTGGCTTTGCCGGCGCGATCGTTGTTCCGCTGGAAATTTTGGAACCACATATGTGGGCGACGCCTCTGGTTATGATGATGGCCGTTGTCGTTTTAGGCGGTCTCGGCTCTCTTAAGGGCAGTTTTGTGGGAGCGTACATTATGGGCTTTACCGAAGCTATGGTTGTGTTCCTTTCCCCGCAGGGCGCTTTCTTGAAGATTTCCGTTGCCCTCCTTATAATGATTATAGTTTTGCTTATCAGGCCGGAAGGCCTCTTTGGCGTGTACTTTGAAGAAGAAAGGTAGAGTATTCCATGAAACTAATTTTATTTTACCTGAGAAAACTGTTTGCTGTCTTAAAGAATGAAGTTCTTGTTCTTCCCTCGCGCGTGGCTGTGATAATCTTTTTTCTCTTTATTCTCTTGTTGCCGCTTTTTACTGATGACCTTTATGTTCTGCGCGTGTTCACTCTGGCCAGTATCTTTGCCATTTTTGCCGCGAGCTGGGATTTACTCTCCGGTTTTACAGGGCAGCTGAATTTTGGGCACGCCCTTTTCTTTGGCGTGGGAGCATATAGCGCTGCCTTAATAAACCTTCACTGGCAACTCGCGCCTTGGTTAAGTATTCCGCTTGGCGCTTTAATCGGTGTCGCTGCCGGTTTGATTGTGGGAATTCCGGCTCTGCGCCTCAAAGGAACTTATCTGGCATTGACGACGCTGGCCTTTCCTATCATAGTAACGGGGCTGGTTTTCACTTTTCCAGACTTTACCGGCGGTGAACTAGGAATTTCTGGAATTCAGAAACTGGCGCCGACGCGCATTCACGAGTATTATATCATATCGATTCTGATGCTTGGTTTGTGCACCATCATGTGGAAAATAACAGACTCCAACACGGGCATTATCTTTCACGCTATCCGCGAGGATGAAATAGCCGTAAGGGCTTCCGGCGTCAACACGACGCGTTATAAACTCCTGGCTTTCTGTCTGAGCGGTTTTTTTGCCGGAATTGCCGGCGGACTCTACGCGCATTTTATGAGGATTGCCGGACCTTCTGTACTGGAAATTTCGCTGTCTTTCATGGTGGTCATCTGGGCTATGTTCGGCGGGGCGGCAACGATTTACGGGCCGATTGGAGCGGTATTTTTCCTCTACCCGCTGGTGGAGTTTATGCATGTGATTCAGGATTACCGCACATTGATGTTCGCGTTTGTTGTGTTGTTGGTTCTTTTGTTTATGCCGGACGGTTTGTTTCGTTGGCTGCGGGAGAAAATCGAAACCGAATGCCCACGCTGTAAAGTGAGAAACATTGCCACGCGTGATACGTGCCGCATCTGTACGGCACCCTTGGACTAAAGTTGTTGGACGTAAAATTTAAGAACATCAAAATTATGTCCCGTCAATGGCGGGTAAAAGATTGAGAGGACAAGTAAATGAATGCAAAAGAATTTTATATGTCAAAACCGTGGGTAAAGCATTATCCCGAAGGCACATCCGAGATAGCGGAGATACCTGAAGGACTATCTGCTCCTGATATGTTTGAAGATGCCGCGGCAAAATATAGTAAAAAATCTGCGCTGATTTTTTACGGCAGGGAAATAAGTTACGCGCAGTTGAAAGAACTTATTGATCGTTTTGCTACGGCGCTTGCCGATTTGGGTGTTAAAAAGGGAGATACAATAGCCCTCTATTTGTTGAATTGTCCACAGTACATAATCGCTTACTTTGCGACCTTGAAACTGGGCGCTAAGGTTACGCCAATCAGCCCTGTTTATACAAGCCATGAAATTAAACATCAGCTTGAGGACAGCGACGCGAGTATAATGGTTTGTCAGGATATTCTTTATGATAATGTGGAAAGAACCGGTGTGTCTCTAAAACATGTTATTGTTACCAGTGTTCTTGCATATTTACCAAAACTGAAGAAGGTTTTGGGCAAAAGCTTGCTGGGAAAGGACTACGCGAACCTGCATGTTCCCACTCCTGAAGAAATGGCCAAAGCGGGTCTTATTGATTTTGAAGCGTTAATTAAGAAGTATCCGCCCAATCCGCCTCAAGTAAAAATTGATCCTAAAAATGACATTGCCGCGCTTCCCTATACGGGAGGCACAACGGGTCTTCCCAAAGCGGCCGTTCTTACTCATTATAATATGGTCGCGGTGGTGCATCAGATTAAGTCTTTATGGCCTTTCTTGGAAGACGGTAAAGAAGTCAGCATTGCCTTTTTGCCCTTCTTTCACATCTATGGCCAGGTGGTTAACATGCTTACCGGTCTTTCCCGCGGATTTACCCTGGTGTTGTTTACCACTCCAGATATTGAAGAAATTCTCGACGCCATGGAAAAGTATAAAGCGTCTACTTTCAACGGTGTACCCACGATGTTTGAATTTCTTAAAGAGTATGAAAAAACTTACAGGGTAAACTGGAAAAAAGTTAAGCTTATCAGCTGTGGCGCGGATACTCTGCATGATTCAACTGTGGAGGCATGGGAATCAAGAACCGGCACCAAGATTCATGAAGGTTTCGGCATGACGGAAACAACCGGCGTCAGCCACAGCAATCCATATCAGAAGACAAAAAAGGGTTCTTTCGGAGTACCCATTCCCAATGTAAAAGCGGCCATCATAGAATATGAAGGTTCAGAATTTATCCCGATTGGTGAAGTAGGGGAAATGATTCTCAGCGGCCCGAATATCATGCAGGCTTACTGGAAAAGAGAAGAAGAAAGCAAAAAATCATTGATTAATATCGACGGGGAAATATGGCTCAGAACGGGAGATATTGTCAGCATGGATGAAGAAGGATATTTTCACTTTTTCGACCGTAAGCGTGACTTGATCAAGTTTAAAGGTTATTCGGTGTTTGCCCGCCACGTGGAAGAGGTGCTCTACTCGCATCCGCAGATTAAGGCGGCCGGTGTCGTGGGCGTGCCCGATCCCAAGGTCGGTAATATTATTAAGGCTTACGTTGTTTTGGAAAGTGAGGCGCGAGGTAAGGTATCTGAAGAAGACGTTATAAAATTCTGTTCGGAAAATCTGGCCCATTACAAAGTTCCGAAAATAATAGAGTTCCGTGGTGAACTTCCGAAAACGGACGTGGGAAAGGTTTCGCGCAGGGAATTAAGAGAAGAAGGGGAGGCCTGTTGATATGAGCCAAGCTTTTCTGGAGGTAAAGGAACTTACGAAGAAGTTCGGTGGTCTCACGGCGGTTAATGATGTGTCATTTTCCATGGAGAGGCACCAGATAATCGGTCTTATCGGGCCGAATGGCGCGGGGAAAACCACATTGTTGCGTCTTATGACCGGAATTTTAAAGCCGGACACCGGCAGTGTTCGTTTTATGGGACAGGAAATGGCCGGAAAAAAGACATGGGATATTGTAAACAAAGGAATGGTTTCCACGTTCCAGAATATGCGGCCGTTCCGCAGACTGCCGATTATTGCCAATGTTATGGTCGCTTGTCTGTGTCCCCGTGCTCTCAAGAGAGGGGAATGGGTGAAAAAAATCGAAGCCAAAGCAATGGATGCGTTGGAATTCGCCGGAATTTCCGACATGGCCAAGGAAAACGCGTCTGTTCTTTCGCAGGGCGATCTCAAGCGACTGGAAGTGGCGCGGGCAATTGCCACGGAACCGGAGCTTTTATTGCTGGATGAACCTTTTGGTGGCTTGAGCCCGGCGGAAACCGACCTTATGGCGAAATCGATTAAGCGCCTGCACAAAGGTGGCCGTTTCGGCCGTCTGCACAGCGAAGGACCGGCCATGATTATTGTTGAGCATAAGCTGCAATGGTTGATGATGATCGCGACGCGTATCATTGTTTTAAGTTTTGGAACTGTTATTGCCGACGGACCGCCGGAAGAAATTATTAAAAATCCCACTGTTGTCGAGGCTTACCTCGGCCAAGGAGGTAATTAACATTGCTACTCGAAGTCGCTAATGTATCAGTTTGGTATGATAAGGCTATGCTTATTAATGATGTGAGCATGGGTGTAGACACAGGAGAACTGGTCAGTCTTGTTGGTCCCAATGGGGCGGGGAAATCCACGTTACTTCGGACAATTACTGGATTGGTAGCTTGGGAAAAAGAGCTGACAAAAAGATCGACGCATGGTGAAATTAAATTGGAAGGGCAAATAACCTTTGATGGTGAACGCATTGATCAGGTACCTGCACACGACATCGTTAAGCGAGGCTTGATTCTTGCCCCGGAAAGAAGAAGGCCTTTTAAGGAAATGACGGTGATTGACAATCTGATGATCGGTGCCTATCTCTTGCATGATAAAGCGAATATTGAAGAAAACCTGGAAAAAGTTTATCAGTTGTTTCCCGTGCTCAAAGAGAGGTCTCATCAGGTTTCCGGCACGCTTTCCGGCGGTGAGCAGCAGATGCTGGCGGTTGGCCGGGCACTGATGTCCAATCCGAAATTGCTGTGCATTGACGAGCCCTCGACCGGTTTGGCGCCAAAATTACGGGCGGAAGTTTTTCAAAAAATCAAGGAAATTAGTGATTCGGGCATTACCGTTCTTTTGGTTGAACAGGAAGTAAGCACGGTTTTTAAAATGGCAACGCGTAACTATGTTCTTTCTTCCGGAAAGATTATCGCGGAAGGGAAAGGAGATGAATTACTGCAAAACGAGTTGCTTCGTAAAACATACTTGGGGCTCTAAGTTATCAATTTTGTTATTAAAAAGCGTGTCATGAGTGCAAAAGTATTCAATATGACACGCTTTTTTGTGCAGGGTAAATTAATTGTCAAACGAAAAACATGTAAATACAGTATAAAACATCAATACTTATAGTGAATTTTGCCAATAATCTTGGTTTAATAGCTGAGGGTGTTGATAAGTGATTAGTTCTTAAAAAGGTATTGACAAAACAAATCAGCTTTATTTAATATTTTTTAAACCCTTCAAACGAAGTTTTGAAAGTTGCATATACGCGCGAAGGTTTGACTTAGTAATGTTTTAAAAGTTTTTCCCGCATAGTGTGTAAGATTTGTCCCGTAGCTAATTTGGAGAGAAAAAATTAACGAAGGGAGAAGTTGAGCATGTGGGTGTATATACAAAATTTGCTCGTCTATACCTTTATTCTAGGTTCCATCTACCTTTTGGTTGCCTTGGGTTTTTCTATCATCTGCGGTGTCTTAAGAATTTTTCATCTCGGCTACGCGTATATATTTCCATTAACTGTTTACACCACATGGATGTTTTTAACGGATTTCGGTTGGGGCCTGATACCTTCGATTTTCGGTATGGTGGCGGTTCAGTTTGTCATCGCGTTCCTTATCTATAAGGGCATTATTAAAAGATACCTTGATAAGGAACTAGAAATGCTGGTCGGCCTTTTACTTTTAACGACGATAATTGAGCAAACAATAAATTATAAATATCCCATGCAAACCGGTGTGTACTTGCAGACCGAGTTGATAAAGGGCACGACTCAGATAGGCTCTGTTGTTGTTTCCACACAACTTTTAGTCGGATCAATTATCGCTCTTTTTCTGACGGCAATTTTTGTTTTGTTCTTCCTCAAAACAAGAACAGGTCTGGCCATAAGAGCCATTTCTCAGAACATTTACAGTTCCCAGATTGTTGGCATTAATGTTGAGACACTTTATGTTTTTACAATGATGCTCGTCCTTGTGCCCGTTATGATCGGTACGTTGATTATAGCACCGGTCTGGACAGTCGATCCGTTTATGGGGCAGATTTATATGTTTACCGCTATTCTTGTTGCCGTTCTGGGCGGGTTAGGAAATATGAGAGGAACAATTATCGCCAGCTTTCTTATCGGTGCGGTTCATGCGGTGATGTGTTTTATCTTGGGAGAACCGCGTTTTATGACGCTTTCAGCCTTGGTGCTAGTCATGATTGTTTTGGTAGTAAGGCCGCAGGGATTAACCAGGAGTGAATCTTTATGGTAGATATTGAATTAAAAAGAGATCGGCTTACGATAAGGTTCAAAACCCAAAAATGGGAATGGATGATTGAACCCAGATACTGGCGAAACTCCATATTGTGGGTCGCGTTATTACTTGTTTTTCCCACGGTATCCTATTTCGTAAGCCCTGGCCTTATCAATACAATGATTTCGGCGAATCTTTTGGCCGCTATCGCTATTCCGATGTCGCTGATGACGTTGGGTACTGGCCGTGTCAATTTCGGTCCTAACTTCTACGTTGGCGTTGGCGGTTATGCCGCCGCTCTTCTCAGCATAGCTTATGGCTGGGGCCCCGTGGCAACATTGCCATTTGCGATTCTGACCACTCTCTTCGCCGCGCTGATTTTCAGTCCCCTGGTTATTGTGGCCCGAGGTCTCTACTATGTTCTGCTCTCGTTGCTTTTACCCTTTGTCTTTTTTGAAGTAACAGTTATTTACACCGATATTTTTAAGGGAGATACCGGCCTTTTCGGAATAAAACCGCTCATGGATCTGGGCAATGCCAAAATTAATTTTCTTGTTTTGGCTTATCTTTCAATTTTTATTATGATTTCGTACCTATTGATCGTCAATAAGATTATCAAGTCACGCTATGGATTGATTATGGCCACAATAAATGACGATGAGGAAGTGGCGCACGGTATCGGCGTGAACATTAATAAAGTTAAGATTATTTCTTTTGTTTTTGCTGCATGCCTGATCGGGATTGTCGGGTGGTTTTATGCGCATTATTTTTCTTCATTTTCCGGTCAGACTTATCTTACGTTTACTTTTATGCTGAAAATATTTTTAGCAATGATGATAGGAGGCAGAACTCAGATATTCGGATGTGTTGTTGGAGGTTATTTCGTCGCCTTTTTGGAAATGTTTCTCATCAGAACTATGGGGCCCATGCAAGCGTTTGTATTCCCCATCATTCTCATTATCTTCCTTTTTATACTTCCGGAAGGCCTTTTCGGGATATATCGCAAACGCCGTTATAGAGAATATTTCCCAACAATACACGTGCGGAGGTAGATGAATTCATGGCGGAACTTCTGATTGTCGACAACATCACGAAAACTTTTGGCGGAATTGTCGCCGTACATAATTTATCCTTTTCTATTCAAGAAGGAGAAACATTGGGATTTATTGGTCCCAACGGAGCGGGTAAATCGACTGTCGTTAATGTTCTTTCCGGTTATCTTGAAGCCGATTCCGGCAAGGTTGAAATGAACGGCGTTAATATAACGAAAATGAAACCCTATCAGCGGGTACATATAGGACTGGCGCGTACCTATCAAATTCCCCGCCCCTTTCCCGAATTGACGGCGTTGACCAGTGTCGCCGCTTCGGCGCTGTGCGGTAAAAAGCGCATCAACCAAAGTTTTGAAGACGCCTTAGTGGAAGCCACTCATTATCTGGAATTCGTCGGCCTTTTCAGTAAAAGAAATATTCTGGCCCGCGATCTGACTTTTTATGAGTTAAGAATGCTGGAATTGGCACGGGCTTTGGCTACTACTCCGAAGCTTCTTTTTATCGACGAGGTCATGGCGGGACTCAATCCCCCCGAAGCCAATAACGCCGTTAAACTGATTGCCCGGGCCAAAGAAGAATTTGGTGTGACCGTTTTCTGGATAGAGCATGTTATGGCTGTTCTTATGGAAGCAGCCGATCGAATTATTGCCATAAATTACGGTGAAAAAATCGCCGACGGTACCCCGGATGAAGTGGTGAACAACGAAGCAGTAATTGAAGCTTATTTGGGCAGAGGGTGGAAAACATATGCTTGAAGTCAGCGAACTTAATGTTTCTTACGGTGTTATTCCTGTGCTTCATGATGTCAGTTTTTATGTAAAAGAAGGGGAAATAGTGACCATTCTTGGTTCCAATGGTACGGGTAAAAGCACCATATTGAATACTATTCAGGGTTTTATGAGGTCGACTGGCAGGATAATTTTCCGTCAGGAACCAATACAAAATTTACCACCGCATAAAATTGTGGATATGGGCATTGTGCAGGTACCTGAGGGTAGCAAATCATTTCCCTACATGACGGTTAAGGAAAACCTTCTGTTGGGAGCGTATCGAAGGGCTTCTTGGAAGAAAAGGAAAGAAACGTTGGACTATGTTTATAATTTATACCCGATCCTGAAAAAGAGATCGAATCAAATGGCAAGGCTTCTCAGTGGCGGAGAACAACAGATGTTAAAAATAGGGAGAGGGCTTATGGCCAACCCTAAGCTGATTATGGTGGATGAGCCGTCGATAGGGCTGGCTCCGTTGATTGTGGACGCTGTTTATGAAACTCTGGCCAGGCTGCGGGACTCGGGAATTACAATTTTATTGACCGAACAAAATGCTCTTCGCGCTCTACAGTTAGCCACCCGGGGTTACATTATTCAGGACGGCAGGGTGGTTATGGAAGATACAGCGGAAAATCTGATGAAAAATAATTTGGTCAAGAAGGCGTACTTGGGGAGATAAACGAATCATGGAAGATTATTTTTCTTATACGGAAAAACTATTTGCTCCTGCCGAGGCAAATCAAAAGCCGGAAGCATTAAAAGGAATTCGTGTTCTTGATTTTTCCCATGTCATTTTTGGACCCGTCGCCGCCAGAATTCTCGCGGATTACGGAGCAGAAGTAATCAAACTGGAACTGCCCTTCTTCGGCGATCTTTGGCGTCCGGCTACCTACTGGGGAAAATACTGGAAGCACTCCAATCCCATCTGGCACAATATAACGAAGAACAAATATTTTCTTTCCGTAAATCTCAAGCTCGAAAAATCCAAGGAACTCATTTACAAGATGGCGGAAACCGCGGATGTGGTTATTGAAAATTTTGCTCCCGGCACGGCAGAGACATGGAAAATTGGCTACACTCAAATCAGTAAAATTAATCCCAGGATTATTTTCCTGAGTTGCTCCACTTACGGTCAGTATGGCCCGATGCGCTTTTTCCCCGGATGGGACCTGCTGGCGCAGGCGGCGAGCGGCGTATTGAGTCTCAACGGCTATCCAGATACGGACAAGTTTTATAAACTTCCGGACTATCTGGGTGATTTTGTGCCGGGTAATTTCGGCGCCTTATCCATAATGATGGCCCTTTATTACAGAAAAAAAACGGGGAAAGGTCAGTACATAGATTTGGCGCAGTCTGAAGCGTTGATGCGCCTTTTATTCAATTACACATATCATAGTGTAACCGGAGGAGCTATCGGGAGAACAGGCAACGTTGACCCTACCATGGTACCGGCGGCAATTTTCAAAACAGCTGATGAAAAGCATGTTGCTTTGGCTTGCACGACCCACGAACAGTTTAAGAGCCTCCTGAACGCTATGGGAAAAGAAAATTTACTTGGAGATGATCGCTTTACAAACAATTTTGAAAGACTAAAACCGGAAAACGCAAAATTCCTCAATAATATTGTTGCCGATTGGGTCAAGAACAAAACCTGCGCTGAGATTATTGAAATTGCGGTCATTGCTTCTTTCCCGGCGGCGGAAGTTGTCGATGACTATATGATTTGTCATGATAAATGGCGCCGCGCCCGAGGCAGTGTTGTTCTTTTTAAAGATGATATGTATGGCGAATTGGTTATTGCCGGTCCCTCGGCACAGTTAAGCGGCACGCCCTCAAGAACAAAATGGCTGGCTCGCCCGCTTGGTTACCATAATCGGATTGTGCTGAAAAAGTTTCTTGGCATGTCGGAAGAAGAAATAAAGTCATTGGAAAAGAAAAAGGTCATAGGTACTTTTGACGACAGACCCGGTTTAAAACCCCCCGTCTATTATAACCTTAATGAAGATACCATATGCAACTACGGCAAAGAGGTTTGTAAATGAGCCCGAAAAAACAAAAGGAAGCAATATATACCCGACATGGTTCTTCGCGGCTAGCGGAATTGGCAAAGGCGCTGGCGGAAATCATGAACCCTGAAGGCAAGGCGGAAGTAATGGATGATTTGCTTATTTTGGATGCAAGTTACGCCAATTTTGCCGGTATTATCGCCGCCAGCCTTTTCGCGGAATTCGGCGCGGAAGTTATCAAAATTGAGCCTCCGGAAGGTGATCCTGCACGTTTCATGACGCCATTTGGTGTCCATGTAAAAGGCACAGGGATACCGTTTATAATGGAGGCGAGAAATAAACGCTATATGACTCTTGATTTAAAAAACAACAATCAAGATAGGGCAATTTTTGATAAATTGTCCCGAAAGGCAGCGGTGGTGATTGAAACTTTTCCTCCCGGAGATATGGATGCGTGGGGAATAGGTTATCGCCAGCTTAGCGAGAAAAATCCAAGTCTTGTGTATATTGCTATTACTCCCTACGGCCAGTACACAGAACAGGCCAGAAAGTTTGCCCGGATGCCTGATGCCGATATTACCTCGCAGGCGGGATCGGGGCTTCCCGCACAAATGGGAGATGTGGCGGATAAAGGAGAGCCTTATAACTGGCCGCTGCGTGCCGGAATGTGGGCGGGCTGGTATATATCGGGGTTAAGCGCCACGCTTGGCGCGACAGTAGCGCTGTTTCACCGGCAAAATACGGGAAAGGGACAGATGGTGGATGTGGCCACCATGGATGCTTATTCGTCAATGGTGGGAATCCCGGCATCCATCGGTTGCACATGGGGAAAAGCACGCCCAAGAATTGGAGTGCTTGATTTTATCTTGTATCCTTATGGTCATTGGAAATGTAAAGACGGATATGTGGCGATTGCTGCGCCGCGGGATCATGATTTTCGGGCATTGTTGAAAATTTTGAAACTATGGGAAATTGAAGACGACTGGCGATATTCATCGGATCGTATACCGGATATACTGGAGCAGGCGACCCATCTGCATAAACTTATTGAGAAAGAAACTGTTAAATATACCGCTGATGAATTGGTCGGCATGGCTTTGAATTACAGCAAGAAGTCGGCGAGGTCCAAATGGAGGGGGGGCGGAGTGCCTATCGTCATGAGATTGATGACACCCGAAACTGCCATGGAAAACAAGCAGTGGCATATCCGCAAAACTTTTCAGGAATTTCATGACGACGCTTTGGGCAAATTCACCATCAGCGCTAATTTTGTCAAGATGTCCGAATCACCTCCACGGGTAAAATGGGTTTCTTGCGAGATAGGCAAAGATAACGAATATGTCAGGGATAAATATATTAAGGAATAAATTGATAGATGATTCACCGTTCTTGAGGAACGGGTATAATAAATATAGATTATTTTAAAAAGGGGAGGTGTTACGATGAAGAAAAAAAATAAAGTTGCTGCAGTTGCAGTCTCCATAGCGTTGGCAGTTTTATTTTCGCTGTTGATGTTATGGCCGTCCGCGTCTTTATCGCAAACAAAAGCGCCGCCGAAAGGAGAACCCATTGTTATTGGTTATGTCGGTCAAGTTGCATCTCCTGGTACCAAGCCATGCATGGATATCCAACAAATGGCCGTGGATGAAATCAACGCTGCGGGGGGCATCCTGGGACGACCGGTTAAGTATATTGTCCAGGATGGCAAAGGAGACACGTCGCTGTCGGTAGAAGCCGCAAGAAAGCTGATCATCGAAGATAAAGCGACGTTTGTTTCGGTTGAGGGCCGCTCGGAAATCTGTTTAGCGGTGCAGGAGAATTCGGGCAACCTGTTTAAGGAATATCCTCATATCCTTGTGTTTAACGGCCCTATGGGCTCTGAGTTAACGGCGCGCATTATCGATGAAGCTCCTAAATACGATTTCTGTTTCAGAGATTGGGATCCGGAGCCAGCCCATTATGCCCAAACGAAGTACATTATGGAAAAGACATGGAAGAAGGATTTGGGCGTGAAAAAAATCGCCATACTTTGGGAGGATTTAGCTTGGACGACTGAATGGAGAAAAGGTATTGATTATATCAATCTGCCGACTTGGGAAAAACTGGCGGAAAGTGTTGGTTTAAAGGTTGTTTACAGCAAAGCAGTTAAACCGCGTGGGACGATGTATATGCCCATCTTGCAGGAAATTGCCAACAAAAAGGCAGATTTAATCTTTTTTGTAAGCTCCTGGTTTACCGATACCGACGCTTTTGCCAAGCAATGGGCGGATTCCGCAGCCAAAGATATTTATGTCTCTCTGTATGGTGGCGTTGCGCAGACGCGTGCATTCTGGTCCATGACCGGTGGTAAAGCACTGGGAATCTTCTCGTCGTTCACTGATCTGGATGTCCCGGTAACATCCAAGACCTTGCCTCTTATGGAAAAGGCTATCAAGAGAAATATCCCCATGCAGATTCATGTGCACATTGCTTACGCCGATATTTATCATTTTAAAGCTGCTATTGAGGCGGCGGGAGGAACGAACGATATTAAGAAATTGATTAAGGCCATGGAAGAGGTAGAAACAGAATATTCTTTGGGTAAAGTGAAATATGAAACGCAAAAGGTAAAACCATTTTACCACTCACGGGTAAGGGTCAATCCGAAAGATCCGTGGAAAACTATCCCCGGATATTATTATCAGCTACTTATTCAGTTCCAGGAAGGCGGGAAAATTGTTTATTTGAACGAATCCTGTCCCGAAAATGAAAAGGCAATGGCGAAATTTATTAATCCGAAAGCCGTTAAAACGCCAGCACAGTTAAGAAAGATTCAGGCAGGAGGCAGGTAGAGGAACCGTTAAATTAATGTCGTTTGAGAGGCGGCCATGACAGTGGCCGCCTCTTTTTTGCCCATTTAATTATATTCATGATATTTTGATATTGCTTCACAAAGATATATGAATTATTCTTTTCATTGTTTAAAATGCGTAGGCGTGATTAATGAATGATTAAGTGGTTATTGGGAGGATATCATTATTTCTGAAAAAACCAAGGTGGCTAAAGCGGCTGGGGTTGTCGGCGCCGCCACAATGCTCAGCCGCATTTTTGGCCTTTTACGCGATGTTGTGATTGCGGCTTTTTTTGGTGCCGGATGGAAAACAGATGCTTTCTGGGTTGCCTACCGTATACCAAACATGCTGCGCCGGTTGTTGGGAGAAGGTGCCCTTACCATTTCTTTTGTGCCGGTTTTTACGGAATATTTGCAGAAAAAAACAAAAGAAGAATCCCTTGAGCTGGCGTCCGTTGTTTTTACTATTTTATCCATTGTTTTGGTGGTTATTTCAGCACTGGGCATTATATTTTCTCCAATAATTGTTGGAATAATTGCTCCGGGCTTTATCAATGACCCGCAACAATTTGCCTTGGCTGTTTTTTTAAATCGGTTGATGTTTCCCTACATTTTTTTTATTGCCCTTGTTGCCTTGTGTATGGGCATCTTGAATTCCTTTCAACATTTCAGTGCGCCTGCTTTGTCTCCCGTAATGTTGAATATTGCCATGATCGCGGCAGCTTTGACCTTACGCGATTATTTTGCCGAACCTATAACGGCACTGGCTATAGGTGTCTTGCTGGGAGGTGTTCTCCAGCTGGTCATGCAGTGGCCATTTCTTGTTAAGTTCAAAGTAAAATTAAAAACAAAAATTGACCTGAAGCATCCGGGGCTTAAACAAATCGGTTATTTGTTTTTGCCGGCTGTATTCAGCTCATCAGTCAACACACTTAATGTATTTGTAGGGACCATTCTTGCTTCTCTGCTACCCTACGGATCTGTCACTTATCTTTTTTATGCCGATCGAGTTATGGAGCTGCCGCTGGGCGTGTTTGCTATCGCTATCGGCACCGCGACCCTGCCCAGCTTTTCACGGCATGTCGCGGAACAAAATATTGAAGAATTGAAATCCAGCCTTTCTTTTTCCTTGCGTCTGACGTTGTTTTTAATTATTCCTTCAATGGTTGCCTTGATGGTTCTTAGTCAGCCGATTGTGTCGGTTTTATTTCAGAGGGGAGCTTTTGATGCCCGGGCGGCCATTTTAACTGGCCAGGCCCTAATTTGCTATTCTCTTGGACTATGGGCCTTTTCCATCATTCGCGTTTATATATCTGCTTTTTATTCTCTGAAGGATTCCAAATGGCCGCTCAAGGCGGCGCTGATTGCTTTTGGGGGCAACATAATTTTCAGCGTCCTTTTGATGTATCCGTTAAAACATAATGGTCTTGCCCTGGCCAATTCGTTTGCGGTAATAATCAATATTTTTGTGCTCAATATGGCGCTCAAAAAAAAGATTGGCAAGTTTTTGGACAAACTATTCTACATGTCCATTGCTAAAATTATTTTATCTTCTTTGGTTATGCTGGGCGTGATACTGCTTATCAATTATTATCTTTCTTGGGATATCACAGCGAATTTTCAAGATAAGGCGATTTATCTTCTTGTAACAATAGTGGCGGGGGCGTTTTCGTTTTTTATCGTTGCTTACTTTCTGAAAAGCAGGGAAATACACGCGCTCGTTAAACTTGTGAAGAACCGCTTGGGTCGTTCCTAGAATTAATACGGCGGACAAAATGATTGACTTCAATTACTCAAAATGTTAATTCTCACCGTCTTTTGAAAAAGAACAGCCTAATTTTGATAGGAAATATATGTTGGATATCAGGTATTTAAGGCAGAACATTGATTTGGTCCGCAAGAAATTGAGGCAAAGGGGGCAGGCGATTGACTTTGATCGATTCCTGACGTTGGACAAGGAAAGAAGAGATATCTTGCTGGCCGTGGAAACTTTGCGCAATGAGCGCAATGATGCATCCAAAGAGATAGGCAGACTAAAAAAAGAAAAAAAAGACGCCGCCCCTCTTATTGCCAAGATGGCGGAGGTTTCAGAAAAAATAAAGCGACTCGATGATAATTTAAAAGCCGTTGAGGATGATCTTAATAGGTTCATGCTTATGGTTCCCAATATGCAGCACGAATCCGTGCCGGTAGGTAGCGGCGAAAATGATAATGTGGTTGTTCATCTTGGTGGTGAAAAACCCGTTTTTAAATATGAACCAAAGGAACATTGGGAGATCGGTGAAAATTTAAATATTTTGGATTTTAGCCGTGGTGCTAAAATTGCCGGCGCTCGCTTTACTTTATATAAAGGTATGGGAGCCGCCTTGGAAAGGGCATTAGTCAATTTCATGCTTGATTTGCATGTCGGCGAACATGGTTATACTGAAGTGCTCACGCCTTTTATGGTTAATCGTGAAAGTATGACCGGCACCGGACAGTTGCCGAAGTTTGCCGAGGATCTTTTTAAAATCGATGGGATGGAATATTATCTGATACCCACGGCGGAAGTTCCGGTGACGAATATCTATCGGGAAGAAATACTGGAAGAAAGCAATTTGCCGGTTTATTATGTCGCTTATTCACCCTGTTTTCGTTCTGAGGCTGGTTCTTATGGCAAGGATACGCGCGGTTTGGTGCGTCAGCATCAGTTTAACAAAGTAGAAATGGTTAAATTTACCAAACCGGAATATTCTTACGATGAATTGGAGAAGTTGACTGCTAACGCGGAAGCGGTGCTGGATAAGTTGGGGATTCATTATCGTACGGTTAATTTATGCGCCGGCGATCTGGGTTTTTCATCTGCTAAAACGTATGATGTGGAAGCATGGATGCCGGGGCAAAATGTATATCGGGAAATTTCATCCTGCAGCAACTTTGAAGATTTTCAGGCGCGCCGTGCTTCCATTCGCTTCCGGCGCGAGGATAGCGGTAAGATAGAATTTGTGCATACGCTAAACGGGTCCGGATTGGCTGTGGGCCGCACGGTGGTAGCGATACTAGAGAATTATCAGCAGGCAGACGGGAGTGTTATCATACCGGAAGCTTTGAGGCCTTATCTGAGAGGAGTTGATAGAATATCTCGATAGTGAGTGCTGGCCGACTTTCGGTGAAAAGGAATAATTAAGGAGGGATGGCCGAGAGGTCGAAGGCGGCGGTCTTGAAAACCGTTAAC
>DIEW01000096.1 GCA_002418825.1 Syntrophaceae bacterium UBA5764
CCGGGAAAGCGCAAAGTCCCAGTCTGTTTCTTCCCATTCCGTCCCGTAAGGCTTGCGGTAAAGCACCTTGGTGAGCCGGTGTTTGTTGGCCTCGGTCAGATCAAAAAGGCCGGCACCCTTGGCGCACAGCGACCCTTCGTTGATGGGGTGATCCGCGTCTCCTTCGATATTGATAATTTTTCCTGTAGATTTGTCCACGCTACAAATTAAACCGCAGCCCACGGAACAATAACAGCAAATCGTACTGACTTGCTTGGCTGTTTTAATGCGTTTCATTTTATCCAACTCGTCGGCGTATGCTCGTGTGGGTTTCAGGTTCAACCCCAAGCTAGACAAAGCAACTCCGCCGCCGACAGCGCCGGATAAAGTTAAAAAACCTCTTCGTGTAATTTGCATAAATTCCTCCCTGTTTCCCTTGTCAGTTACGTTGACTATGCCAAATTTGGCACAATATGACTTAAGGTCATAAATAAGTCAATATGTTTTATGTAACATATTGACTTAAGTTACTAATTGCCGACAAGGATGTAATAACTAATAGGTTTCACAAGGATTTTGTTGACAACACGTTGCCTAATTCCTTATAAGCAAATAAACCAGACATCCGGGGAGGGAAGCCCTATGAAAATCAAGTATAAAATCTGGATCGAAAAAGATGGTAAAGTGGTTTTCGGCAAGGGCCGTGATGATATTCTGAAAGCGATCGACAAGCATCGTAGCCTCAATGCTGCGGCGAAAAAGCTGGAGATGTCCTATCGTGCGGCGTGGGGCAGATTAAAGGCGTCGGAACAACGCATGGGGATGAAGCTGGTGGAAACGAGTACCAGAGAGAAATCAATGCAACTCACGCCGCAGGCGCGGGGGATTATTGATCGGTTTGAAAAGCTGGAGAAGGATGTGGAAAAACTTCTTCGGGAAACGGAGCAGGAGTTTCAAAAATTAATTCGATAGAAGGAATAAAAGTAACCGGCGAAATAGTGATTAAGTCAGTATGAGGCAGTGATTAACGCTTCAATCCCTTAATAAAAATGGTTAAGCCTTCTTTTACCAGCGTGTGAATTCTGTCGGTACGCTTGGACGGATTCCCCAGGAAAAGGAAAAGAGAAATGATTCCGTTCAGCAATCCCCAGATTGCATTTTGCGTCTGCCGGATGTCAATTGTCGGCAAAAAAGTCCCCTCGTCGATACCCTTTTGAAGGATGTTGGAAATAAATTTGATATTGTCATTCGTCGTGCGAATCAACTCGGCATTCTGTTCCGGCGTTAAATTCATCTGTTCCGTTTGCAGCATAAAGGTCATCAGTATTCTGAAGAGTTCATTATCGCTGAGAAAATTATCGACATAACGCTGCGAGTATTCCATTAAGAGTTCTTCTGCCGAAGCGTCTTTAGTGGCAAAATAAAGCAGGTCTTTATGGTGTTCGATGTTGTCCGCAACCAGAACCTGGGCATAGATTTCTTCTTTGCTGTCAAAGTATAGGTATATCGAGCCTTTGCTGACCCCCGCCTTTGCTGCGATACTGTCGACGGTTACGGCTTTGAATCCACGGTCAAAAAACAATTTACGCGCAGCCCTTAGTATATTGTTTCTTTTGTTTTCTTTTTCTTTTTTTCTTTTTTCCTGCGGGGACAAAGCAAACTCTCCTTCAACAATAGCGGGGGCATTATTTTCGGCGGTCGCTTTTATGACTAACGGTCAATTACATTAATATAAAGGCCGTGTCAAGAGAAAAAACCTGATTGTCCACAATGCCTATTTATTTGTGTGTTTACCTTAGTTTTTCCAGTTCGCGGACGATGCTTTCCAGGGGAGGCCTTTCATTTATATCGTGAACATCGATATAGCGAATGATTCCCTTTTTGTCGATAATGATAATCGCTCTTTCCGCTGTGCCGTCGGAACGCAATATGCCGAATTTTTGCGCCGTCGCTCCGTGCGGCCAGAAATCGGACAGCACCTCAAACCACAATTTTCCCATCTGGTTTGTCCAGGAGTGGAGTGTGGGAATATTATCCACGGATATGCCCAACAAGACGGCATTGTTTTCCTCGAAAATATCCTGCACTATGTTGTAGCCCGGCCACTGGTCGGAACAAACCGGCGTCCAGGCGGCAGGGACGAAGGAGAGAACAACATTTTTCTTGTTGCGATATTCTTTGAGAGAAATTTTTTTACCGCTTATTGAGGGGAGAGTGAATTCGGGCGCTTTTTGTCCGTTTTTAACTTTCAGCACGCTGTCAATGGGTTTTAGCCTGCCGGTTTGATACACATTGTCCTTGTAAGCTTCCGACAGGGCCATGGCACTGTGCGCAAGCAAACAACTAATAAATAGGGATAAAACTACCTGCTTTTTCATTTGTTCCCCCTGTTATTTTACACCGGTTGTTTTTACGACTTGCTCCAGGAAGGCTTTAACGTCTTCATGCGCACCCAGTTTGGAATATAAAACTTTAGGTTGTTCGGAACCGTCTAATTTGGCCACGATAAAATAAGGAGTTCTTACTTCGCCGACGATTTGATGAATTTTAAAATCGGCATCAGGGATTAAGGGAAACTCCACCTTATACTTCTTTTTGTAGGTATTTACTTCAAACTGCGTATTTCCCGCGCCGATACCGATAACTTTAATTTTGTCTTTTGTGCGTGAATCGCTTTCGATTAACGCGTAAAGACGGTTGATATTAGGCGCGTCCGCCTGGCAGTAAGGGCAATACATACTGAAAATTTGTATGATTACCGCCTGTGTCTTTATCTGATTTATTTTAAAATAACCGTTTCCGGATAAGCCGAGGTATTTGAGAAGCGCCTTATCCGCTGGTTTCAGCAGCTCCATTTCCGGCAAATTATCTCCGACCTGAGGAGTTTTCTGCGCGAAGACGGACACAGAAAAAAGGCAAACCAAAAAAACAATGGCCAGTGCGGCGACTATTTTTTTCGACATAATATTTCTCCTGATTTTTTAATTGCGTGCCATTAAGTGACGGATGGCTTTTTCCAATCCATCCAGCGAAAGCTCAAACATAGGAAACACTTTTCCGATGTTTTTTATTGTCCAGGTGTAATCCCAGTCCGTCTGTGGTACCGGATTTAGCCAGACGCTGTGGCGGAAAAGCTTGGCCAATTTTTGCAGGTATTCGATGCTCGGCTGTACATATTTTTGATTCATGTAATAAATGGCGCCATTATGATTCATGAGTTCGTAGGGAGCCATGGAAGCATCGCCGACAATTATCAGACGCGTTTCCGGGTCAGCGCGCATGAAGTCCTCAATCGGCACCGGTTTTTTTAAGCGCTGCGGATCAAGCCATGCTTGTTTGTAGATGGTGTTGTGGAAATAGTAAATTTCTAATTCTTTAAATTGAAACTGCGCGTAGTGAAAAAGCACCTGAACTATTTCCACGTAGGGGTCCATGGACCAGCCGCCGTTGTCAATCATCAGTTTTATTTTCAGGCGGTCGGCCAGACGGCGGTCGAAAACTATTTCAATTTCCCCCGCGTTGCGCATTGTCTGATAGATTGTTTTGCTTACATTAACCATGTCCTGCGGGCCGGCGGGCTTTAAATGTTTCAGCCTCTTGAGCGCCTCACTGATTTGCGAGGCGGTAATGGGGCCTTCCTGAGAATAGTCCCGGTAACGGCGCTCCATGGCTACTCTGACAGCCGATTTACTCCGTGAAACTCCGCCCACGCGCATCCCGCCGGCATGTTCTCCCGAATGTCCCACCGGCGATGTCCCATACGTGCCGATCCAGTAATCTCCGCCTTGATGCGCCTCGGTTTGTTCTTTGAGACGATCCAGAAAGTATTGCATTAGTTCCTCCGGCGTCATTTTCTTGAGGTCTTCTTCGGGAACACCCAGCGCATTCGCCATAGCTCCTGGATCTCTAAGCCACTCAGAAAGCATCGCTTTGGCCAACTCGCTTAGCTCCTCCTGTGTTGGTTCGATTTCCGTTGCGCCGCGGAAGGCGACAGAAAAAACCTGATCATAGGTATCAAAATAACGTTCACTTTTAACGAGGAGAGAACGAGCGGCAATGTAGAGATCTTCCAACGAACGCACCAGTCCCATAGAAAGCGCTTTTTGCAGGCGCAAGAATGATGTGGGGGAAATTGGGATCCCCTTGTCACGCAGCATGTAGAAAAAATTAATAAACATATCTTTGCCAGAAGCGGGTTAGCGGTTTATCGCCAGCTTTAAATCCGAACTCTTTTTGAATAAGACGCCCAGGTAAGGTACTGTTCCTTCCTTAAGCTCTTTCCAGTGAAAGTCCGGATCGGACTGCAGGGCGCGTATCCAATTAATCAGTTCGCGCGTGGCCGGTTTTTTCTCCACGCCGTTGATTTCTCTTAAGTGGTAAAATGTTTCCATGCATGCCGACGCCAGATCGTTTTTTAGCTCGGGGAAGTGAACCTTGATTATTTTGCGCATCATGTCGTGATCGGGAAAGGCAATATGGTGAAAATTGCACCTTCCCAAAAAAGGATCGGATAAATCTTTTTTTGCATTTGACGTGATAACGATAACCGGCCTTTGCTTGGCTGTTATTGTTCGGTCGATTTCAATTATATCGAATTGCATCTGATCGAGAATATCTAGCATGTCATCCTGAAAATCTGTGTCGGCCTTGTCGATTTCGTCGATTAAGAGAACAACTCTCTGGTCGGAGGTAAAGGCCTGGCCGATTTTCCCCATTTTTATATATTCTTCAATTTTGCTTACATCGCGGCCGGAATCCCGGAACCGGCTGTCGTTGAGGCGGGTGAGGGTATCGTACTGGTAAAGAGCGTCGATCAGTTTCATGCTGGATTTGACGTTAAGTATAATCAGCGGCATCCGCAGGTTTTCCGCTATTGCGTGCGCCAGCATGGTTTTTCCCGTTCCTGGTTCACCTTTGAGTAAGAGGGGCATTTCCAGCGCAATGGAAATGTTCACTATCTTGGCCAGCTCGTCATCAAGAACATAGTGCGATGCCCCGCTGAATTTTGCGGGACGATTTTCAATTTTCATAGTAATAAAACTCCTTCAGGTATTTTTCCATTTTTATCAATCAAATGAAAATGCAGGCTGCGTAACTGATTGACAGGGATTTCATCGGGTGGAAAACCTCGTCCGTTGCGCTTTTCAAGCAATTTGTTAAATTTTATAGCATGTTTTAAGAAAAATATTAAGCCTCAAAAATAGTTAAAAATATCTTGACATTAATGGATATTGCGGGTAAAAACATGCACACTTTCGCAATGTATGCTTTATTACTCTACGAAAGGGAAAGTTGAATTTAGACATATTGATACACAAAGATAAACCGCCTTATTTTTTATGTCCGGGCGGTTTTTATTTCTGTCATTGTGTTGATTCGACTTTGGAAATTTGAGAAAGGAGGATTAGCACCATGTCAGAAGGCAAAGTAAAGTGGTTCAATGAACGCAAGGGTTTTGGCTTCATCGAGCAAGAAGGCGGCGCGGATGTGTTTGTTCATTTCAGTGCGATTCAGGCAGAAGGGTTTAAAACCTTGGCGGAAGGTCAGGCGGTAAGCTTTGATATTAAGCAGGGTAAAAAAGGACCGGAAGCGGAAAACGTAAAACCCCTGTAAGATTATTCAAACTTCACAAGATTGTGTGTACTCCTGAGCAGTTTATTTTTCTCGGGAGTACATTTTTTATTTTATAATTTTCGGTTTCATCATTTTCATCTTTTCACCCTCTTCTTACAGAGAAGTTATTGTAATCATCAATCGTATTAATATCACTTGACAAAAAAGAAGTATTTGAGTTACTTGCCTTTCTACTTAAGTGAACAGTTATCCTGAATTATTTCCTGTGGTCATATTAGGGGGGACAGGTAGTGTATTTCTCCGATAAAACGCGGAAAGCGTCTTTGAGACTTACTGAAGAATGGGAAAAAGATGTGCAAACATCGCTGAAAGATAATCCCGAGCAGAAGACGCGCTTTTCCACGGTTTCGGACATGGAAATAAAAAGGCTCTACACGCCGGAAGATATCCATGGCATTAATTTTGAAAAGGATGTCGGGGTTCCGGGTAAATTCCCCTATTTGCGTGGCAATCAGGCCACTGGTTACCGGGGCCGCTACTGGACGTTTAGGATGTTTTCCGGAATGGGCAGTGCTCAGGATACTAATCGCCGCTGGCATATGCTTTTGCGCGAGGGACAGACGGGGCTTTCCACTGCTTTTGATTTTCCGACACTGATGGGTTACGACAGCGATTCTCCCAAAGCGCTGGGTGAGGTGGGCAAATGCGGTGTAGCCATCGATACGCTGGAAGATTTTCTTGCTTTGGTGGAGGGAATTCCGTTGGATGAAGTGACCACGTCGATGACAATAAATCCTCCCGCAACTGTTTTATGGGCGATGTATTGTGCGGCAGCGCAGATCAAAGGGGTGCCGCTTGCCAAAATCGGCGGGACGATTCAAAATGACATGCTTAAGGAATTTATCGCGCAAAAAACTTTCATGTGCCCGCCGGAGCCGTCGGTAAAGCTTATCAGCGACACGGTGGAATTTGGGGCCGAGCATGTTCCCCGCTGGAACACCATAAGCATCAGTGGCTATCACATTCGCGAAGCCGGCTCTACTGCTGTGCAAGAACTTGCCTTTACTCTGCGTGACGGGATTGAGTATGTGGAGGATGTCATCCGCCGCAAGAAACTGCCGGTAGATGACTTTGCCGCCCGTCTTTCTTTCTTTTTTAATTCACACATCGATTTTTTCGAAGAAATTTGTAAAATGCGGGCAGCGCGGCGCATGTGGGCGAAAATCATGCGCAATCGTTTTGGCGCGAAGAATCCGCGGTCGCTGTGGCTGCGTTTCCACACGCAAACGGCGGGATGCTCACTCACTGCACAACAGCCGTATAATAACGTTGTCCGCACGACAATAGAGGCTCTGGCCGCTATTTTGGGCGGCACACAGTCCTTGCATACAAATTCGTTGGATGAAGTTCTTTGTCTGCCCTCTGAACACGCCGTGGAAATCGCCCTGCGCACGCAGCAGATTTTGGCGGAGGAAACGGGCGTGGCCAATACCATCGATCCTCTGGCCGGTTCTTATTTTATTGAATCGCTCACCAACGAAATGGAAGAAAAAGCATGGGAGTATATCGAAAAGATAGATGCCATGGGAGGCATGGTTGCCGCCATTGAAAAAGGATTTCCGCAGATGGAAATCGCCGATGCGGCATATAAATTCCAACATCAGTTGGAAGCGGGAGAAAAAATTATGGTCGGCGTAAATAAATATGTCACGGACAACCAACACACAATTCCGTTGGTGGAAATAGAGGAAAGAATCGGCGAGGAACAGATAAAGAGGTTAAAAGATATACGCCGTAAACGTGACAGCCGCGCCGTGAAAAAATCACTGGACGACATCCGAAACACCTGTAAAAAAGGCGACAATGTCATGCCGTACTGTATAGAGGCGGTAAGGAATCTCGCCACGCTGCAGGAAATATGTGATGTTTACCGCGAAGTTTACGGAGAGTATAAAGACCCGGGGTTATTCTGAAAAGGCGGCAAACCGTTGTTTTGATTTGAGGAGATATTGCTATGCCGGAAAGAAAAATTCGTGTGATGGTAGCCAAACCTGGTTTGGACGGTCATGATCGCGGCGCGCGCGTTCTGGCGCGTTATTTCCGCGACGCCGGGTTTGAGGTCGTTTATACCGGCTGTCATCAGACGCCGGAGCAGATTGCTTCCGCGGCCATTCAGGAAGACGTTGATTTGGTGGGTTTAAGCTGTCTTTCCGGAGCGCACCGCGCGCTTTTCCCGAAGGTTGTGCAGCTGCTGCGTGAAAAAGGCGCATCCGATATAACCGTTATTGGCGGTGGTATTATTCCCGAGCAGGATTTCCCTATGCTGTATGAGGCGGGTATTAAGGCGATATTCACCCCCGGCGCTTCACTGGACTCTATTGTGGAATGGATTAAGACCAATATAAAACCGCATTAAAAGCTAATTTTTTGATATGGATTCTTTGGTTAAAAAAATCTGCGCGGGCGATGTCCGCTTGGCCTCGCGCCTCATCAGAGATATCGAAGACAAACTTCCCGAAGCGAAAGCGAAAATCAAAAAACTTTACGCGTATACCGGTAAATCCTTTATCATTGGTATTACCGGCGCGCCGGGCGCGGGCAAAAGCACGCTGACCGACGCTTTGATAGCCGCGTTGCGCAAAAAAAATAAAACCGTCGGCGTTTTGGCCGTTGACCCCACCAGTCCTTTTACCGGTGGCGCCATATTGGGCGACAGAATCCGCATGCAAAGGCATGCGGAAGATGCGGGCGTTTTTGTACGGTCGCTCGCTACCAGGGGCGCTTTGGGCGGACTTTCCCATGCGGCGGGTGATGCCATTCACGTGATGGAGGCGATGGGCAAAGACATCATTATTGTGGAAACCGTCGGCATTGGCCAGCAGGAAATCGATATCATCAATCACGCACACAGTGTCGTTGTTGTTCTTGTTCCCGGGATGGGTGATGAAATTCAAACGATGAAGGCGGGGTTGATGGAAATCGCCGATGTTTTTGTCGTAAATAAAGCCAACCGCCCCGGCACCAATCAATTACAGACGGAACTGGCCTCGATGCTCAATCTGGCGTCCAAAAACGGTAAAGGCTGGCAACCGCCCATTGTCATGGTGGGTGACGCTTTTGAGCCTGGTGCGTTTGCCGAAAAAATCGCTGAGCTTGAGCGAAAAATCGAAGAGCATCACAAGTATCTGATAGAAAGCGGCAAGCTCACCGAGCGTATGCACCGCAAGGCAATGGCCGAAATCAATGATGCATTGAGCGCCTGTCTTCTGGAACCGGTTATACAGAAGCTTGCCTCCACCGGAGAGCTGGACAGTTTTGCCGAAAAAATAAAGAGCAGAAAAGCTGATCCCTATACCGTGGCGGAAGAAATCGCCAAAAATTATTTTATCAGGCAGGATAAAAAATGAACGCCGCAAAAAGCAAGAAATTTTCAAAAACCCGATCACAAAACAAGTCAGCCGTTAAAAATAAAATTAAAAAGACTGTCGCCAAAACGGACCATGGTTTGATAATGGTGTTTACCGGCAATGGCAAGGGGAAAACTACCGCCGCTTTCGGTCAGGCATTACGCGCTATCGGTCAGGGTTATAATGTTTTTATTGTGCAGTTTATGAAAGGCAGAAAATACGGCGAATATATCGCCGCGCGAAAATATCTGCCTGGTTTGACCATCCTTCGCGCCGGACTTGACAGTTTTGTTATGCGTGATAATCCCGCTACCATTGACATCGAGATGGCGCAAAAAGGTCTGGCCGCGGCGGAAAAAGCCATCAAAAGCGGCAAATATGATATGGTTATTCTTGATGAAATAAATGTGGCGCTGGATTTTAAGCTTATCAGCCTGCCGGAAATCATTGCGCTAATCAAAAGTAAACCCGCAAATCTTGATGTCATCCTAACCGGACGTTACGCGCCTGCGGAAATAATCGAGATTGCCGATACTGTCAGCGATATTCAGGAAATTAAACACCACTACAATAAAGGCATTAAGGACCGCGCGGGTGTCGAGTACTAAACGGCACATCTTTGAAATAAACGGAGAAACTTTATGTTTGCATGGTTGACCAGTCCGGAAGCATGGGTTGCTCTGGGGACATTGACAGCGCTGGAAATTGTTCTCGGGATAGACAATATTATTTTCATTTCGGTGCTTGTGGGAAGACTGCCCGAGCAGAAAAGGAACTTCGCTCGTAATACCGGTTTGCTGCTGGCCATGGCTACGCGTCTGGCGCTTTTATTTTCCATCGTGTGGGTAATCGGTTTGACCGCGCCCTGGTTTACGGTTTTTGGCCAGGGAATATCCGGGCGTGATATTATTTTAATCGGCGGCGGACTTTTCCTTCTGGCGAAAGCGACCTACGAAATTCACGGCAGTCTGGAGGGGATCGGGGGAAAAAAGCCCAAGGCGTTGTCAACCGGCGTAGCGGCGGTTCTTTTCCAGATTGCCGTTCTGGACATTGTTTTTTCTCTGGATTCCGTTATTACCGCTGTTGGTTTGGCCCGGCATATTTCCATAATGGCTATTGCCATCGTCATCGCCGTGGGCGTAATGTTGTTTTCCGCAAAGCCTATCAGCATCTTTGTGGATAACCATCCAACAATAAAAATGCTGGCGCTTTCTTTCCTTATTTTGGTAGGGGTAACGCTGATTGCCGAAGGATTTGAAGTGCATATTCCCAAGGGCTACATATATTTTGCCATGGCGTTTTCGGTGTCGGTGGAAATGCTCAATCTGCGCCTGCGTGCCAGGGAGGTAAAACCAGTAAAACTGCGCAAAAATATTTAATCGGTAATTGTGTGTGTCAGAAATCAAACGACATGAACAGGAGAGGCCGTTTGAAAAAAATTTTTATTAAAACGGATGAGGAATTCAAACAATACTGGAAGCATTATGTACTGCAGAGCGTTCTCGCAACGCTGGCTGTATTTATCGTCATTTCTTTTCTGAGCCTGCAGCATGCCGTGATTGTCGCTTCCCTCGGCGCTACCGCCTTTATTGTGTTTGCCATGCCGGCAAGCATTACCGCCCGGGCCAGAAACGTCATCGGCGGGCACATAGTCGGTTTATTTTGCGGATTTTTGTTTTCTTTAATCCCGCATACGGTCTTGGTGTCTTCCGTTTTGGTATATTCGCTGGCTGTGGGAGTTGCCATCTTTACGATGGTTATTACGGACACGGAACATCCGCCGGCGGCAGGCACCGCTCTTGGCGTGGTGATGACGGGAATAACCCTTAATGTATTGATTGCCGTTACCGGGAGTATAGTCATTCTTTCTTTGATTCACTGGTTGTTTAAACCGTACTTGAAAGATTTGACCTGATAAAATATTCAACCAGTTCTGTCGGAGGATAAAATGCAATTCTGGAAATCAAAAAAAGAAAAAATACACAGACGAAACATAGAGGTGACTACATATGAGTATGATGGTCAAAGAATAATCGTAGAAGGTTTTCTCCTCGATGAACGCTTTCATGAATCCCGTATCGTAACCGGAGAAAAATTTCCACCCGGTGTCATTCACCATATGGCCATACGGCTGCTGATTAATTGTTCAAACTTTGTGATTGAAGACATTGATGCTGATTTAATCTCTGTTCCCAGAGATTTTTGCCGGGAGGTTCTTGAATGTCTCGCTCCCATTAAGGGGATGGTGCTTACCAAAGGTTTTACGGCAAAAGCAAAAAAACTGGTTGGAGGCAGCAAGGGATGCACCCATTTGCTGGAGTTGCTTTTGGCTATGGCCCCGGCAGCCGTCCAGGGGTATGGATCATACCAGGAGAAGAAGTCGGAAGTTTTTGACCCTGCGCACGAGAAAATGGCTTTGCAATTTTTTATCAACACCTGTCATGCGTGGCGCGAAGGGGGGCCTATTGTGGAGAAGTTAAAGAAAAGATTGAATATGAAACAGCTTTAGCGCAGAAAACGAAAGCCACTGAGATGCCGCCTTTTTTGCTTTGCAGTTTACGCGATTGTATGCGGGAAGAAATTAATCCGAAGAAGAAAGTCTAAAATATGGCCGTTGAAAAGACAAAATCGACAACAGTAATATTGTTTGCTTTCCGCTGTATCCCTGGATTCCTGCGCAAGGGATTATTTACTGGTTTGTTCTTGATATTTTACCATCTCGGTGTCAAGAACCGTTTGATAGCTCTTCACAATCTGCAGCGTTCCTTCCCGGAAAAGGATGCCGGGGAAATTATCAGAATTGCCAAAGGGGTATATCGTCATTTTGCCATAGTGGCGGCGGAATTTTTCGATATGCCCTCGATTACCAAAGAGAATATCCATAAATGGCTGGATGTGGAAGGTTATGAAAATTATGAGAAGGCTATTGCCAAGGGGAAGGGCATTCTTTCCATTGTCGCCCATTTTGGAAATTGGGAACTATTGCCGGTCGCCATACCTATTTACGCCAAACCGATGTATATTGTTTACCGTCCTTTGGATAATCCACTGATTGATAATATGGTTGAATATGTGCGGACTATGGGCGGTAATTCCTTGATTCCTAAAGGCGGGTCAGGCAAGCAAATTATGGAATTATTAAAAAAGAATGAGATTATAGGCATTCTCAGCGATCAGAATGTCGCCTCCTATGAAGGAGTTTTTGTCGATTTTTTTGGCCGTCCCGCCTGCACGGGAGTCGGGCTTGCCGTTATGGCCATGCGTTCCGGCGCGCCCGTAATTGCCGTTTTTCCGGCCAGGCAGAAGTCGGGAAGATACAAGGTTATAGTCAAGCCGGCCATGGAATCTGTCTGTACGGGCAACTATGAGGCGGATCTGGTTTTCAATACACAGCGTTTCACGAAAGTGATTGAAGAAATTGTCCGCGAATATCCGGAGCAGTGGTTCTGGTTCCATCAACGCTGGAAAACAAAGACGTGCCAAACGCAATAGGCGGGTTGATAACATCCAGCGCGTAAAAAAATCTTGGTAAAAATACTAAGAACTTGTTAAACACAAACGCCTCTTGGCGTTTTACGTTTTTTATTAAATGGTCAGGCAAGAATATTTTACTGCATTGCGCTACCGGAGCGGGATATTGTCAAAACAATGAGAACGTTTTGCACGGAGAGAAGATACTGATGTTCTCCTGTATTGGATATTTCTCCCCGCCGATGTTCACCGGGAACAACAAAAGAAGATTATGCAGGATTTCACTGAAGGCAGTATCGGGAAACACGTAATTAATTTCGGCACGCCGTTGATGCTGGGCAACCTGCTTTTATCCTTTTACGGTATCATCAATCTGATCTGGGTGGGCCGGCTGTTGGGGCATAAAGCCGTGGCCGCCGTTTCCGCCACCTTGCCGATTATCATGCTGTTGCCCGCTTTTCTTATCGGACTGGGCATGGCCACCAACGTTCTCATCGCGCAGGCGTTCGGACGCAAAGACACCGCGTTGCTTAAAAAAATCCTGTCCAATTCCTTCTTCGCCTCGCTGACCTTCTGCCTGCTTATTTCCGCCGTGGCCGTGCTTTTGGGACGCCGGATGCTTATCTGGATAAACGTTCCGCCGGAAATTCAGGATATGGCTTTGTCTTACCTGACCATTATCGTGGCGACGCTGGTTTTTCAGTTTTTCATCAATTGGATGACCGGCATGTTGCGCGGTTTGGGCGACGCCAAAACCGTCGTGAAAATTCTTGTTCTGCTCACTGTTTTCAATATCATCTTCGTCCCGCTTTTTATCCGCGGCGCGGGCCCTCTGCCGCCTCTGGGAGTGGCCGGCGCGGCGTGGGGCACGGCGCTGGCAGCCGCAGCGACCTGTGTCATTGGCTATATTT
>DIEW01000064.1 GCA_002418825.1 Syntrophaceae bacterium UBA5764
TGGAAGGCGACGAACAGATCGGCGTGAACATCATTAAAAAGTCCCTTGAAGAGCCAATTAAGATGATTGCCGCCAACGCCGGCTTCGAAGGCAATATAGTCGTGGAAAAAGTTAAAGAAAAGAAAGGTGCTTTCGGTTTCAATGCCCGCATTGATGAGTATCAAGATATGCTGGAGGCAGGCGTTATTGATCCGACCAAAGTCGCCCGTTTCGCTCTGCAGAACGCATCCAGCGTGGCTTCACTGCTTTTGACCACGCAGTGCATGGTAGCCGAAAAACCGGAAGAAAAAGGCGCCGGCGGTATGCCCGGTATGCCTCCGGGAGGCGGCTATCCCGGCATGGGAATGTAAGCGATAGCTACTCCGACTGAAAACGGCAGGTTAACAGGAAAAGCCCCTTGTTGTAAAGACAAGGGGCTTTTCCATCAGACGGCAACTTGCAAAAAACGCATATTCTGATTTGACTAGGAAATATTTTTTTCTTTTTTCAGCCCTTTGTAAATCATATATCCGAAGAAGACCACACCGCAAACCAAAAAAAATATCGAAATGTTCGTGTAGTATTTTTCGAGCAGTTCTTTCTGCGCATAGAGAAAATAACCAAGTAAAACAAGAATGAAATTCCAGAGCCCCGAACCCAATGCGGTAAAAAGCAAGAATCTCTTGAAGTTCATTTTGGCAAATCCGGCCGGGAGTGAAATCAACTGCCGCACCGCCGGAACGAGTCGGCCGATGAATGTGGAGCTGCGGCCGTATTTGATAAAATAACTTTCGGCTTTTTCCAAAGTTTTTCTTGTTATCAAAAAGAAATGGGCGATACGACTGTCGGCCAGGCGATAAAGCATCGCCCTGCCGAGAAAATAAGCAAAATAGTAATTAAATATGGCACCGATTAGCGCGCCGGCCGTGGCAGCAAAAAAGACACCGGCAACATTGAGCGTTCCCTGCGCGGCTTTATACGCGGCGGGCGGCACAACTATTTCCGAAGGAAAAGGAATAAAAGAACTTTCGATGCTCATCAGCAATACAACGGTACCATAATTTATATGTTCAAAATACCAAGAGGTAACGGAAGCAAATAATTCTGTTATCATAAATCACGCGCCAGATACCAAACACAATTTACAACTTTATCGTTTCTTTGCCGCTGGTTCGGTCTTTTATATTTTACTTTATACTTAGATTCAACTTATTTTGAACAATTCAAATCAAATCATGTTTATTTACAATCAGGAAAAACCGGATGTTGCAAGCATCATCCTTGTTTTCCGAAAATACGGCAATCAAAATATTCCGGCGCTCTGCAGGCGCCTGTCTGTTATTTAATTTTGAGACCTTCACGGCTGAAAAAGCAAGCTCAGGCGGATTATCCGCCTGAGCTTTTCAGGCAACACCTGCCCGTAACAGTCACGGTCAGCCGATCAGGACAACACTTAAGGAATTTCGCAATAACTGAGAACCGGCGCGGCGGCTCCCTGCCATCCTGATTATTTCTTTGACCCGGCCATTTCCTCCTCGCGGAGGGTTTTGCGCAGTATTTTACCTATCGTCGATTTGGGAAGAGAATCCCTGAATTCGACCAGTTTGGGCACTTTATAGGCCACCAGCTTTTCTTTACAGAAACCGATAATTTCTTCCGCGGTCGCCTTCTGCCCTTCTTTCAAAACGATAAACACCTTAACCGTCTCGCCGCGGTAATCATCGGGAATGCCTACCGTCACGGCTTCCTTAACTTTGGGATGCTGATAAAGCACCTCGTCCACCTCGCGCGGATAAATGTTGAATCCGCCCGCAATGATTAAATCCTTCTTGCGGTCAACAATGGTGATATAGCCGTCTTCATCCATCTGGCCGATATCGCCCGTGTGAAGCCAGCCGTCTTTCAGCTGTTTTTTTGTTTCCTCGGGATTGTCCCAATATTCCTTCATCACGGTCGGCCCCTTGATGATAATTTCGCCCGGCTCTCCCAACTTGACATCCTGCAGTCCTTCATCGAGATCCACGATACGAACATCATTGTCCGGGCAGGGTATACCGATAGAACCAGCTTTCGGCCGCATCACCGGATTAATAATTCCCATGGAGGCCGTTTCACTCATCCCCCAGCCCTCACTGAAGAAAATTCCCATATCCTTCACCTTTTTTATCAATTCAGCGGGCATCGGAGCGCCTCCGGAATTAAACACTCCAATCTTGGAAGCAATATTCAACTCCTTAATTTTCGGATTATTAACAACAGCCGTAATCAGAGTGGGTACGGCGGGAAAGAAGGTGATTTGTTCATATCTGCCGATGGCTTCAAAAAGCTCATTGATGTCAAAACGGGGCAATTGAATCTGAGTCGCCGCGCTGAAAAAACCGACATTCAGGCAGGTTATATTGCCATACACATGAAAATAGGGAATGACGCCCAACAAAATAACTTTTTCCTTCGATATATAATTCAGTACCGTTGATTGCCCCCACAGGCAAACATGCATGGTGGCGGCCACAAGATTCGCATGTGTGAGAACCGCTCCTTTAGGAATTCCCGTGGTGCCGCCAGTAAACTGAATAACAGCCGGATCATCGGGCGTGACCGTAACATCCGGCAGAACATCCTTCGCGCAGCTCTCCAGAAGCTCCGAAAAATGCAGCCAGTCCGGCTCCAAAGCAAGATCCCTGGCTGTACTGACGCCAAAGCCATCGATAAAATCAGCCATCTTGGTGACAATTAATTTCAATTTCATCTCTTTGGCCAAAGGGCCTATGGTGGGCAGAACCATGTCGAAAGTGAAAAGAAAATTCATCCGCGTGTTTTTAACCATGAACGCAAGCTCGTCGTGGGTATAAAGAGGATTCATATTGACGACGATGCCGCCTGCCGTCAGGACCGCATAATAGGCAATGACATACTGAGGACTATTGGGCAGGGCAATACCGATCCGGTCGCCCTTGCCGACACCCTCACGAACCAGAGCGTTGGCCATGCGGAGAATCCGGTTGCGCATTTCGCGAAAAGTAATGAACGATTTATAAAAATCCGTGGCCGGCTTATTGGGCTGGAAAGCCGCCGCCAGATTCACAAATTCCTGCACCGGAATTTTAGGATAACGGATAGTCGTCGGAACGCTGTAATCATAATTTTTTGTCCAGAAACGTGGTTCCATCAGCATAAACTCCTTTCTTCTAAACGTGACAATAAGGTAAGTTTAAACAGGTTTTTTCATAATCATTATGGAGAACGGTAAAGAGATTCAATCGCAATCTCGGCGCTGATCATGTAGCTTGATGCCAGAGGTAAGAGATATTGTAGCGCCATCGGTTTCATCGATAGTGCCGATACGGCGGAGGGGCATAGCTTGATCCATCATACTCCTGATTTTTTTTACCACATCCTGATGGAAAATGAAAGCGAGGAAAATACACCGTTTCCCCGAAAACTGCTAAAAAATGGCGGATTTATTCATCGGACAATGTCTCCATTTTCTACCGGAATTTAAAAAGTTGTATTCCTTGTTCTATCGACACAAAAGATAATGCGGTTTTATCCGACAAAGAATAAAAAAAGAGGGACGCTTCTCGTTCCCTCTTCTGCTCTTGACTCATTAATCCACCTTTTGCGTTGCCCTGTTTACGCCGTTTTTACCGAAAAACGCTTCAGCGCTTCAATCCGGTCATCCAGCGGCGGATGACTCATAAATAAAATGGCCAGGCCGCGTTTGGACGGCTTGCCATTGATACCAAAAGCGGACATCTGGTCCGGCAGGGGTTGAGCAACATTTTTTTTCAGCGCTTCCAGCGCCGCAATCATATTGGGTGTCCCGGCCAGTTTTGCACCACCGGCATCCGCACGGTATTCTCTCTGTCTGCTAAACCACAAAACAATGATACTGGCCAGTATGCCGAAAATAATCTGCGCAATGATTGTGGTCAGAAAAAAGCCGAGGCCGTGCCCCTCTTCATTTTTCAGGATAACCCTGTCTACAAAATGCCCCACCACGCGGGAGAAGAAAATGACAAAGGTGTTGACCACCCCCTGAATCAGCGTAAGCGTAATCATGTCACCGTTCGCCACGTGAGTTATTTCATGGCCTAAAACCGCCTCGACTTCTTCTCTATTCATCGCACGCAAAAGGCCGGAGCTTACGGCAACCAGCGCTTTGTTTTTGTTCATGCCGGTGGCAAAAGCGTTTGGCGCGGCCGAATCGAATATCGCGACTTCCGGCATGCCGATGCCGGCCATCGTTGCCTGTTTTTTTACCGTTTCGACCAGCCAGATTTCCGCAGTATTTCTGGGAGAGGCAATAACCTGCGCTCCCGTCAGGCGCTTGGCCATCCACTTGGACATCGCCAGAGAAATCAGTGAACCGCCGAAGCCAAAAACCGCGGCAAAGATTAGCAAATTGTACATATTCAAGTTCGTGCCGCTTTCGTCGAGAATACGGTCAACCCCTAAGAGCCGCAAAACGATGCTCAAAACAACAAGCACGGCAATGTTGGTCAAAAGAAACAGCAAAATTCTTTTCATCTTACGTAATACCTCCAAAATTAATTAGTCTTACCAAACACGGTTTAGTTTTCTTGCATAATCATAATTCCGAGTCAAAGAAAGTCAAGTCCGGGCAAAGCGCTTGGCTATCTTCCATCCGGTTATTTCCCCAAGTGTGTAAAGACTATAAAGAATATGGCCGCCTGTCAATATATAAACCAACCATTTAAAATGTAATATTGACCTAAACATTGGTCTGTGGCTCGTATTTTTGCCAATTCTGATTTGTTGAGAATGAAAACCAGCAGACGGACCACAGGTAAATTTGACAAGAGATTATTGATGTTAAGTGCTATAAGTTTGCTTGAAAGTGATATAATTGTATGATAGTGCACTGCCACGCTAAAAAAGCGTATAATTTTCGCTGTCTGGACGCTATGTCCTGAAACAAAGGAGTAATAAATGGATTACAAAAAAAGCCTGAATCTTCCCCAAACCGACTTTCCGATGAAGGCAAATTTAGCCCAGCGGGAACCGGAAATGCTCAAAATATGGGAAGAAACAGGCATTTATAACCAGATAAGAAAAAAGATGAAAGGGACCAAACCTTTTATTCTGCACGACGGGCCTCCTTATGCCAACGGCAATATTCACCTGGGCACGGCACTCAATAAAATTTTGAAAGACATTGTCATCAAAGCCAAAAACATGACCGGCTTCGACGGGGTTTATGTGCCCGGCTGGGATTGTCACGGGCTTCCTATAGAACACCAGGTGGACAAAGAACTGGGAACAAAAAAGCTCGCCATGTCTCAGGCGGACAAACGACGCGCCTGCCGTGTCTATGCTGAAAAATACGTGGGTATTCAGCGGGATCAATTCAAAAGGCTTGGTGTCTTCGGAGATTGGGAAAATCCATACTTGACTATGGCGTACCCCTACGAAGCGGCAACAATTGCCGAGTTCGGAAAACTGTACCTTAACGGCAGTGTTTATAAAGGGAGGAAGCCTGTCTACTGGTGCGCATCATGCAAAACGGCTCTGGCGGAGGCCGAAGTCGAATACGCCGACCACCAGACTCCTTCGATTTACGTCAAATTCGCCGTCACTTCAGATATTGGCAAAGTCCTGCCGAAATTGATCGGGGAAAAAGTCAGCGTGGTCATCTGGACAACGACACCATGGACGATTCCCGCCAACCTGGCCATCGCGCTGAAAGATGATTTTATTTATGCCGCGGTGAAAATCGAAAATGAGGTTTTGATTGTCGCCAAAGACATGCTTGATTACTGCCTGGAAGCGTTCGGCTACAAGAATAAGAATTATGAAATTCTGGACGAATTCAAAGGCGCCGCCCTGGAAGGGCAGAAATGCGCTCACCCGCTGGTGAAGAGAGACAGCGTTTTGATTCTGGCACCTTTTGTGACGCTGGAAGCGGGTACGGGCTGCGTGCATATCGCTCCCGGCCACGGACAGGAAGACTATGAAATCGGCC
>DIEW01000063.1 GCA_002418825.1 Syntrophaceae bacterium UBA5764
GCTCCAGCACCACCGGATGGCTTTCGCGCTCGCCGAACCGCATGACTTTGTCTTCCAGTGAAGGACAATAACGCGCGCTCACGCCTTTAATCGTGCCGGAATAAAGCGGCGAGTGATGAATGTTTTCCCGAATAAGTCTATGTGTCGCAACTGATGTGGCGGAAAAATAAGAAGGCAAACGCTCCGTTCTCAGCGCTTTGGTGGTGAAAGAAAAAGGCTGCGGATTCGGGTCGCTGTCCTGACGCTCCAGAACGGAAAAGTCAATGGATGAGGCCCTAAGCCGGGGCGGCGTGCCGGTTTTCATTCTGCCCATTTCGAAGCCCAGCTCTCTTAAATGATTGGCCAGTCCTACCGAGGCCAGCTCGCCGGCGCGTCCCGACGGTGTCTGCGATGGACCGATGTGCACCAGGCCGTTTAGAAAAGTGCCGGTGGTGATGATAACTTTTTGCGCGCCGTAGAAATAACCGCTCTGGTCAAGCACGCCTACGACCTTGCCGTTTTCGACAACGAGTTTTTCGACTATCGCCTGTCGGATGTGGAGATTTTTTTGGTTTTCCACCGTAGATTTCATTGTCAGGCGGTAGAGTTGCTTGTCGCACTGCATGCGGGAGGACTGTACCGCCGGGCCCTTGGAGGCGTTAAGCAGGCGGAAATGCGTCGCGGTTTTATCTGTGATTTTACCCATCTCGCCGCCCAGCGCGTCGATTTCCTTGACCAATTGTCCCTTGGCCAGGCCCCCGATTGCCGGGTTGCACGACATCAGCGCAATCGCATCTAGATTGATATTGAATAAAAGCGTCCGGCAGCCCATGCGCGCGCAGGCGAGCGCCGCCTCGCATCCCGCGTGTCCGCCGCCGACAACTATTACATCGTAGTTATCCGTCAATTTTGTTGCTCCTTAAATCAAGCACTTGCGCTTACAGGAAAACAATAGTATCCCAACAAAAAAAACACAATATAAAAAAGATACCTTATGCCCAAGCCGGATTTCTGGAGAAATAATAAAAGATATTACGACTTAAAAAGCTATTGGCGCAATTTGTTCGGCTGTAATGTACACAAACTGCAGATTGACGCGGGTTTTACCTGCCCCAACCGCGACGGCCATGTGGCCACGGGCGGCTGTATCTATTGCGACGGGCGCGGCTCAAAACTGCGCCAAAAGGGTGAACTGCCTTCTGTTTCCCGGCAGATTCAAAACAGCAAAAAATTCTACAAGCCGCATGCCTCAAAATTTGTCGCTTATTTTCAGACTTTTACCAACACTTACGCGCCGGTGGAAAAATTGCAAATTCTTTATGATGAAGCATTGGCGCAGGAAGATGTTGTTGGCCTTTCTATAGGAACAAGGCCTGATTGCGTCGGACCCGATGTTATCGATTTACTCAAGGGGTATGCCCAGAAATATCATGTTTGGTTGGAACTGGGACTGCAGAGCATGCACGATAAAACGCTTAAATTTATCAACCGGGGGCATGATTTCCGGCAGTTTCTGGACGCTGTCGGCACGCTGGCGGGGGAAAATATTCATCTCTGCGCGCATATTATTGTCGGCCTGCCGGGCGAGACGGATGAAGAAATATTGCAGACGGCGAAGGCCGTTGCCGCGTTGCCGATAAACGGCATTAAAATTCATTCTCTCCTGGCGTTGGAAGGTACTGTCCTGGGTGAAATGTACAAAAATGGAGCAATTAAAATCATGTCTAAGGACAAATATGTTTCACTGGTGGCGGATATTCTGGAAATTCTGCCTACGGAGATGGTAATACAGCGCCTCACCGCCGAGGGTTATCGCGATATTTTTCTCGCGCCGGACTGGGCCATGAATAAATTAGATGTATTAAATTCTGTTAATAAAGAACTGGAACGGCGGGATAGTTACCAGGGCAAACATTTCATAAAATAAATATTGCCAGCCGCGTATAAAAATTGCTACATACCGGGCGGTTTTGGCAAAATATTTTAAGATATGTTTAATAGTACAAAAAGGAATCAGGAAAAGATTGACGAAATCCGCATGGCGCCGGAATTGCTGCGAATAGATGCACAGTACGCAAGAGGAGAAGGGGCGCTCAAGCTTTTTTTGTTTTTATTGGTCGCGCTTTTGTTTGTATATCACGAGGGCTTAATCGGCATGCTTAAGGAGAAAACAACACAGCAGCAAATTGTTCTGGTCGGGATGATCTTTCTTTTTATGACGGCGCTGGTTTTTACGCTTTACATGATGAAGCGCAGAAAGGGCAAAACCCTTGTGATGACGGAGAAGGGCCTGTTTATGGAGGCATCTTTCGCCCTGTTCTGGCGGGATATTAACGAATACGGATGGAATTTTTCCTCCGCCGTGAATAATTTTTTATTTTCCGGTCAGAAGCGCGGCGCGTCCTTGCTTTTGGTGAAGAATAAAGGAGTCTGGCCGAAAATGTATGACCTCGCGCCTCACGGAATTTTTTGTACACCGCAGCAGATGCAGCAGGTGGACGATTTATTCCGGCGTCTGGGAATTAAAAAAGCAGAAGGATAAAATTATTTTGATTGTATGGTTGCGATAATCGACTATAAAGCCGGGAACATCACCAGTGTCGCGCGGGCGCTGGAAAATATCGGCCAGAAATATGCCATCACGGATGATGAAAGGAAGCTCAAAGACGCCTCGCATATTATTTTTCCCGGTGTCGGCGCGGCAGGGGAGGCCATGGCATATCTGCGCAAGAAGAAACTGGATAACACGCTTAAGAATTGTTTTTCCTCCGGTAAACCGATTCTGGGTATTTGTTTGGGCACGCAGATTGTTATGGAGCACAGCGAAGAGAATGACGCGGAATGCATTGGTTTGATTACCGGTTCAACCAGAAGATTTCCTGAAAGGCTGACCTCCGGCGGGGAAATTTTAAAAATTCCGCACATGGGATGGAACAGCGTTAACTTTAAGCGCGAACACACTGTTTTCGCCAAAATCAATCCGGAGGCGGAATTTTATTTTGTCCATTCCTATTATCCCGCGCCGTCAGATATGGATGTAGTGCTGGGCACGACGGATTACGGGATAACGTTTTGCTCCGTGCTCGCTTTTAAAAATTTGGTGGCCATGCAGTTTCATCCGGAAAAAAGCGGTCGGCCGGGTCTTCAGATTCTGCAAAATTTTTGCGCATGGAGGGGAAGTGCTTAGCAAAAGGATAATTCCCTGCCTGGATGTGCGCGCGGGGAAATTGACCAAGGGAATAAAATTCAAAGGCAATGTGGATATTGGCAATCCGGTGGAAGCGGCGCGGCGGTATTACGAAGAGGGTGCGGACGAAATTGTTTTCTATGATATTACGGCTTCTTCCGACAAACGCGATATCATGATTGATGTGGTGAAGCGCGTGGCGGAAACGATTTTCATACCTTTTTCCGTGGGCGGCGGTATCCGCAATCTGGAAGACATGCGCAAAGTAATTGCGGCGGGAGCGGAAAAGGTGAGCGTCAATTCCGCGGCGGTGGAAAATCCGCGAATCATCACTGATGGCGCGAAGGCTTTCGGCAGCCAGTGTGTTGTGCTGGGCATGGATGTAAAAAAAGTAGCGGTTTCCTCCAAAATTCCTTCCGGCTATGAAATTGTCATTGAAGGGGGCAGAAAGTTTACCGGCATTGACGCTTTGTGGTGGGCGAAAGAGGCCCAAAAGCTGGGGGCAGGAGAAATCTGTCTTAATTCCATTGACGCCGACGGCACACAAGATGGCTATGAGCTTAATTTAACTGCACTTATTTCAGAAAACGTCCGGATTCCGGTAATTGCTTCCGGCGGTGCGGGCCGCCCCGAACATCTGGCGGATGTTTTAACCGCGGGCAAGGCCGATGCGGCGCTCATTGCTTCGATGGTGCATTATAAAACTTATACCATCGCGGGAATTAAGAGGTTTTTAACCGAACGGGAAATAAAAGTGAGAAATATTTGGTAGAACCGTTTTAAATGCCCTTGACGAACAACAACTAGTTTTTTAAATTATTCAAGGGAAAAATATTTAACTATACAAAGACAATATTAAGTATTAACATTTAGAAGGTTTAGTTAGGAGGCGATAAAAGGTGGATAAAAAAAGGCATGAATTAAATATCCAGCTGGCGCAAATGCTTAAAGGCGGCGTCATTATGGATGTAANNTAACCAATGTGGAACAGGCAAAAATTGCCGAAGATGCGGGCGCTGTGGCGGTGATGGCACTCGAACGCGTGCCTGCAGATATCCGTAAAGATGGCGGTGTGGCACGAATGTCCGATCCGACGATGATTGTCGAAATCAAAAAAGCCGTGTCGATTCCGGTAATGGCCAAGGCGCGCATCGGCCATT
>DIEW01000025.1:0-454 GCA_002418825.1 Syntrophaceae bacterium UBA5764
GGGACCGTTTTCCGAAAACCCATCCTGGTAGCCAACATCAAGCCCGCCGTTGCCTCCTGGAAAAAACCGATAACCATCGGACGTCACGCCTACGGGGATGTGTACAATAATTTCGAAATGAAGATTCCCGAAGCGGGAAAGCTGGAAATCGTTTTTACACCGCAAAGCGGCGGCGCCTCACGAAACGTTTCCGTTTTTGACTTTCCTTCAAAAGGTATTATTCAGATTAATCACAATCTGGAGCAATCCATTTTGAGCTTCGCGCGCGCCTGTTTCACCTACGCGCTGGGCGAAAAAATCGATGTCTGGTTTTCCACCAAAGACACCATTTCCAAAATTTACGACGCCGGTTTCCGGGAGATATTCGAAAAAGAATTTGAAAAAAACTGGAAGGATAAATTCAAAAAAGCGGGCATTGAATACTTCTTTACCCTGATTGACGATGCCGTGGCGC